>CAZUWC010000492.1:0-1500 GCA_964623935.1 uncultured Halobacteriales archaeon | reverse complement strand
CCCGCGACCGGGAGGAGCTGCTCGCCTGGCGACGGCGACGGTTCGGGTGACTCCTCATATGGGCATTCGCGTTCCGGAACAGGGGAACCTCCGTGGCTGGCTCCTGTTTGGCGTTCCCTTCACCGCCGGCATGACCGTCGGCAACGTGCTCGGCGTCCAGTTCGCCCCGACGACACTGCTGGCAGCCATCACCTCCGTTCTCGGGTCGTGTGCGGGGATGCTCGCAGGCATCGCCGTCGTCAATCTGGCGACGACAGCCTCGGCTTCCGGGTATCGAACGCTGTTCGAGTGAATCTGTCCCGCGCTACTCGGCGGCCTCCCTGATCCGGTCGAAGACCTCGCGGCGGTCGCCGCCGGGCCGGGCTTCGACGGCCAACCCGGGGTCCGCTCCGCCCGTCCGCTCGACGACGGCCGTGAGGTCCTCCAGTGGATAGATGCCCCCGGCCATCGCGAAGGCGTCGGCTGTCGGCCAGATGGCCGCCCACACACGGATGGCGAGCTGGGGCTCTCGCGAGGCGTCCAGGGGCGCAGGGTCGAGCGGGAAGCCGGCGTCGTACTGGAAGGCCTTCGCGGTTCGCCGGCCCCGCAGGCGTAGCTCCTGTGAGCCCGTGTGTTCGACGCTGCGGAGCCCGTCCTCGCCGAGGCTCTTCCGGAACTCCCGGCGGGCGTACGGCGCGGCGACCGACAGAATCGTCTCGGGCGTCTCGTTGCCGGGGATGGGCGGGTCCAGGGTGAGCCCGGTCGTGAAGACGGCCCGCATCGACTGGTCGATCTCCGCGGGGATCAGGTCCGCAACCCGCTCGCGGAAGGTCGGGCGCTCGTAGACGGCGTTGTGTGCCTCGACAGTGACGACGCGGGCGTCGAAGGCCACTTCGGTCCACTCCTCGACCCGCTCCCAGGGCTCTGTCTCGATGTGCGGCGGGGATGACACGCACGGAACTACGGACTCTGGCAGCGTGAACGCTCCGGAAGAAAACGGTCGGTGAACGGGGAGTACGGGTCGCGATTACTCGGCAGCGATGACGTCGTCGATGCGGACGATCATCGTCGCCGCCTCGGTGGCGGACTCGACGGCCTCGTGCTTGACGGCGGCGGGGTCGAGCACGCCGTAGTCGACGGGGTCGTCGATGACGCCGGACTGGCCCTCGCTGATGATGCCCGCGCGGCCGGTCTCCTCGTGGCGGGCACGCAGGTCGACCAGGGCGTCGATGGGGTCCATGCCCGTGTTCTCCGCGAGCGTGCGCGGCAGGACGTCGACGGCGTCGGCGTAGGCCTCGACGGCCAGTTGCTTGCGGCCCTCGACGCTGGCGGCCGCCTCGCGGATGTGGTCGGCGACGGCGATCTCGGTCGCACCGGCGCCGGCGACGACGCCGCCCTCTTCGAGGGCCGCGGTGACGACGTCCAGCGCGTCGGTCAGGGCGCGTTCGAGTTCGTCGACGACGTGCTCGGTGCCGCCGCGGGCGAAGACGGTGACCGACTCGGCGGCCGCGCCGCCCTCGA
>CAZUWC010000491.1:290-1515 GCA_964623935.1 uncultured Halobacteriales archaeon | reverse complement strand
AAGACCGGCACCGCCGACATGAACGTCTTCGCGAACGCCTGGGACTGCCCGATGGTCACCTACGGGCCCGGCGACTCGGACCTGGACCACGCACCGGACGAACACCTGCCCCTCGCCGAATACGATAAGTCGGTGGCGGTACTCGAAGCGGCCACCGAACGCCTGCTATGACCCGGAACCTCGTCGACATCGACGACCTCACGACCGACGAACTGCACGCCGTCCTCGACCGGGCGGCGACGATGAAGGCCGCCCACGAGGCCGGCGAGGCGGGCAAACCCCTCCCCGACAAGACGCTGGGGATGGTCTTCGAGAAACCCTCGACACGGACGCGGATCTCCTTCGAGACCGGCATGACACAACTGGGGGGCCACGCAATCTTCCTGGGGCCCGACGACATCCACCTCGGCCACGGCGAACCCATCCGCGATACCGCCCGTGCCGTATCGCGGTACGTCGATTTCGTGATGGCGCGGGTGTTCGATCACGCCGACGTCGTCGAACTCGCGCAGTTCGCGTCGGTCCCGGTCATCAACGGCCTGACCGACGCCGCCCACCCCTGCCAGACGCTCGCGGACCTGCTGACCATCCGGGAGCGCGTTGGCTTCGACACGAACGTCGCCTGGGTCGGCGACGGCAACAACGTCTGCCAGTCGTTCGTCCTCGGCGCCGCCATGGCCGGACTGGACCTGACCGTCGCCACGCCCCCCGGCTACGGCGTCGACGAGGGCGTCCTCAAGCGCGCGGAGGGACTGGGCGGTCGGCCCGAGACGACGACCGATCCCGAGGCCGCCGTGGCCGACGCCGACGTCGTCTACACGGACGTCTGGGTCAGCATGGGCCAGGAGGACGAACGCGAGCAGAAACTCCGGGACTTCGAGGGGTTCCGGCTGACGACCGACCGCGTCGGCGACCGGACCGTGATGCACTGCCTGCCCGCCCACCGCGGCGAGGAGATCACCGACGACGTCTTGGAGAGTGACAACGCGATCGTCTGGGACCAGGCGGAAAACCGGATGCACGCCCAGAAGGGCCTGCTCGTCTGGCTCGAGGAGACCGACCGCGAGTGAACGAAGTGAGCGAGCGGCTTTTTCTCCCACGTTTTTCGAGGAGTGGTGCCCGTAGCGAACGGAGTGAGCGAGGACACCCGACGAGAAAAAGGTGGTTGCCGGACCAGGCGGAAAACCGGATGCACGCCCAGAAGGGCCTGCTCGTCTGGCTCGAG
>CAZUWC010000491.1:0-190 GCA_964623935.1 uncultured Halobacteriales archaeon | reverse complement strand
GAGACCGACCGCGAGTGAACGAAGTGAGCGAGCGGCTCGACCGTGCGGCTCCCGGTACATTTCATCGATATCGGCAGTGCAATCTCCAGTCGAAACGGAGGGGTTCGTGGCACGTTACCAAACGTTGATCGAGGTTGGCGGGGCGAACACTGATTACCGAGGCCGGAGTACCGACACACGAATGACCGAA
>CAZUWC010000490.1:0-1521 GCA_964623935.1 uncultured Halobacteriales archaeon | reverse complement strand
AGGACGCGATGAACCACCCGCTGCTCGACGTCGACTACCGCGGCGCCGGCGGCGGACTGGTCCACATCACCGGCGGCCCGGACCTCACCCTCCAGGAGGCGGAGGGCATCGCCCAGAACATCACCGACCGCCTCGAAGCGAGTGCGAACGTCATCTGGGGTGCCCGCATCCAGGAGGAGTACAAGGGCAAGGTCCGCGTCATGGCGATCATGACCGGCGTCCAGAGCGCGCAGGTGCTCGGGCCCACCACGCAAAAGCAGGCCAACAAGTCCCGTCAGGCCATCGAGGGCGTCGACGACGATGCCTTCGACGCCGCGAGCAACGTCGGGACGGACCCGGGCTTCGGCGAGACCGACGGCGGCCGCCAGTCCGTCGAGCAGAACAACGGCCTCGACGTCGTCCGCACCGACCCGTCGTAGACGGCTCGAACCCCGTTTTCGCGGTTCTACCCCCGGGGTCGGCTGACGCGACCGCCGGTCGACGCGGCTTTTCAGGCGAGTGCCTCGAGGAGGTCACACTTCCGGCAGACCTCGCTCCGCGTCGGCCCGCCACACCGTTCGCAGGTGCCGAACTGCTCGGGCCCGTCCGCGGCCCCGGGTCCGGAGCGGTGTTCGGCCGCGGCGAGGCCCGCCAGCTCCTCGTAGCCGGCCATGATCGAGTGGCGCGTCCCCGGGTGCCGTTCCTCCAGTTCGTGGAGCAACTCCTGGATTTCACCCCGGTAGGCCTCCTCGGCGTGGGGACACTCGGTGATGTGTGCCGGCAGGTCCCGGAGGTGTGCGTACAGCGCAACCTCCTTCTCGGGGACGTCCCGGAGCGGTTTGGCCCGCGGCACGAACGCCTCGGTCTCGCCTCGTGCCCGCCCGTCGCGCCCGCCCTCGAACCCCCCGAGACTGGCGTCGAAGTGTTTTGCAATCTGCGTGATATCACCCGCCAGGAAATTCATCAGCGCGGTCTCGGCCTCGTCATCAAGATTGTGACCAGTCAGGAGTTTGTCAGCGTCGTACCGGGCCGCGTAGCGGGACAGCAGGTCCCGCCGGAACACCCCGCAGTATCCGCAGGCTGACATATTCTCCGGGTCGTCCTCGACTACCTCGTCCATCCGGACGTCGAACTCCTCCTCGTAGGTAACGACCTCGTGGCGAACGTCGAGGTTGGCCGCGAGTTCCTCACAGGCCGCGAGGCTCTCGTCGCGGTAGCCCTCGATGCCCTCGTGGATCGAGAGCGCGACCAGTTCGACGCGGGGGTCCCTGGCGAACGTCTCGTGGAGGATGGTCGTGAGGACGACGCTGTCCTTGCCCCCGGAGAGGCCGACCACCCACGTCTCGGGGGCCTCGGGCGTGGCGTCGTCGGGCAGGAGGTTGTCCTCGCGGACCCGCCGGCGGACCCGCTTCTCGACGGACTCACAGAAGTGGGCCTCGCACATGTGCAGGCCGGAGTAGGCGGCGTGCATCACCGCCTCCCTGCCGCACTTGTCACACTCCATCGACCGGGGATTGTCGGCGGGTCTGGTTGACCCTTTCG
>CAZUWC010000489.1:0-1521 GCA_964623935.1 uncultured Halobacteriales archaeon | reverse complement strand
TCAGGGCCATCGCCGGGCCGGTGGCTTCCGGCCACTGTGTGGCGGATTCACGCGCTCGCGCGTGCGTGGCTTTTAAGGGACGTGGGCGACTAGCGGGATGTAAGGTTTTTATGTCCGAGGAAAGTGAATATGGCGCAGGACAGATACAGGTCCTCGAAGGACTGGAGGCAGTCCGCAAGCGCCCGGCGATGTACGTCGGCTCGACCGACACCCGCGGGTTGCACCACCTCGTCTACGAGGTGGTCGACAACGCCATCGACGAGGCGCTCGCGGGCCACTGTGACACCATCACTGTGACCATCCACGAGGACGACTCGGTCTCGGTAGCCGACGACGGCCGGGGCATCCCCGTCGACACGCACGAGGAACACGACCGGCCGGCCGTCGAGGTGATCATGACCGTCCTGCACGCGGGCGGGAAGTTCGACAAGGAGTCCTACCAGGTCTCGGGGGGCCTCCACGGGGTGGGCGTCTCCGTCGTGAACGCCCTCTCGAAGTGGCTCGAGGTCGAGATCAAACGCGACGGCGCCGTCTGGCGCCAGCGGTTCGACCACGGCGAACCCGAGTTCGAACTCGAACGCGTTCGCGACCTCGAACCCGGAGAGGGGACCGGTACGACGATCCGCTTCTGGCCCGACGACGAGGTCTTCGAGACGACCGACTTCACCGTCTCGACGCTCCAGTCGCGTCTGCGGGAACTGGCCTTTCTCAACTCCGGCGTCGAGATTACACTGGCGGACGAACGTGACGACACCGCGACGAGTTTCGAGTACGAGGGCGGAATCCGGGAGTTCGTCGCGTTCCTCAACGAGACCAAGACCGTCCTCCACGACGACATCATCTACTTCGAGGACGAGGAGGAGATTGCGGAGGGCCCCGTCCAGGTCGAGGTTGCGATGCAGGCGACCGACGAACTCCAGGGCTCGCTGCACGCCTTCGCCAACAACATCAACACCCGCGAGGGCGGCACCCACATGACCGGCTTCAAGACCGCCCTCACCCGCGTCGTCAACGACTACGCCGGGGACAACGGCCTCCTCCGTGACCTCGACACCACTCTCAAGGGTGAGGACATCCGCGAGGGGCTGACGGCGGTGCTCTCGATCAAACACCCCGACCCACAGTTCGAGGGCCAGACCAAGACCAAACTGGGCAACAGCGAGGTCCGGGGCATCGTCGAGTCGGCCGTCCACACCCACCTCGGCACCTACTTCGAGGAGAACCCGGATACGGCGGAGGCCATCGTCTCGAAGGCCGTCGAGGCCGCGAAGGCCCGCAAGGCCGCCAAGAAGGCCGAGGAACTGACACGGCGCAAGTCCGCCCTGGAGACGACGGCCCTGCCCGGCAAACTGGCCGACTGCCAGACACGGGACCCGAGCGAGGCGGAACTGTTCATCGCGGAGGGCGACAGCGCAGGCGGGAGTGCCAAACAGGGCCGGAACCCCGAGTTCCAGGCCATCCTCCCCATCCGCGGGAAGATACTGAACGTCGAGAAACACCGCCTGGACCGCATCCTCGAGA
>CAZUWC010000488.1:0-1523 GCA_964623935.1 uncultured Halobacteriales archaeon | reverse complement strand
TATCAAACGTTACGTCCACCGGTATACGACGCCAGCGCCTCCCGCAGTTTCTCCGTCGGGTGGGGCGGGCGCTCGCCGCCCTCGCGGTCACTCAGTTGCGTCCGGCAGGAGGCGCCGGGGGCGACGACGGCCTCGCCGGGACTCTCCTCGACTTGGTCGTAGAGAATCTCCCCGATGGCCTTCGAGAGTTCGTAGTGTTCGGCCTCGTAGCCAAACGAGCCGGCCATCCCACAGCAGCCCGAATCGAGCGTGTCCACCTCGTAGCCGGCCTCCTGGAGGGCGATAGCCGTGTGGTGGTGGCGGTTGAGCGCCTTCTGGTTGCAGTGGCCGTGGTAGGTCAGCGTCTCCCCGGGATCATCGAAGTCGATCCGGTCGTAGACCCGGTGGGTCGAGAGGTACTCGCAGACCCCGTAGGCGCCGGCCGCGACCGCCGTCACGTCCTCGCCGGAGAGCAGGTCGCCGTACTCGTCCTGGAACATCGCGGCGTCCGAGGGCTCGACGAACAGGACCGACCAGCCGTCCTCGACGTAGGGGGCGAGCGTCTCGACGTTCGCCTCGGCGCGCTCTTTCGCGAGGTCCAGCATGCCGATCGAGAAGGCTGCCCGGCCGCTGGGTTCGACCTCGTCGCCGAGCACGCGCACGTGGACACCCGCCGCTTCGAGCACCTCGACGGCGGCCTTCCCGGGGGCGGGATAGCTGTAGTTGGTGTAGGTGTCCGGAAAGAGCAAGACTGTGTCCTCGGCCTCGCTTTCCGGGACCTGCGGGCCGCGGGCCTCGAACCAATCACAGAGCGTCTCCCGGCGGAAGTGGGGGAGTTTCCGCTCGGGCGCGATGCCCAGCACCGTCTCGTTGACGAGGTCGGCACCGGGGAGGTCTTTCGCCCAGTTCGAGAGGGGCGCCAGCGCGCTCCCGATGGCGCTGACGCGGTCGACGTTGGCGAACACCCTGTCCCGGAGTGTCGTCCCCTCCTCCTGGTGGTACTGGTGTTTGACCTCCGCCTTGAGTTTCGCCATGTCGACGCCCGTGGGACAGTCGGACTTGCAGCCCTTGCAGCCGACACACAGATCGAGCACCTCCTTCTGGAAACGCTCGCTGTAGAGTTCCTCCTCGGGGAGTTCGCCGCTGATCGCGGCCCGGAGCATGTTCGCCCGGCCCCGCGTTGTCTGGACCTCCTCGCGGGAGGCCCGGTACGTGGGACACATCGTGTTCTGCCCGTGCTGGCGGCAGGTCCCACAGCCGTTGCACAGTTCCACGAGGTGCGAGAAGCCCCCTTCCTCGGAGAAATCCAGCGACGTCTGGGGTTCCAGGGACTGGTAGTCGGCACCATAGCGGAGGTTCTCGCGCATGTCCGCGCCGACGCCGCGGTCGGTGTCGGGTCCGGGGTCCGAGGGACTCTCGCGGTAGACGACGTTTCCCGGATGCATGAACCACTCGGGGTCGAAGGCGGTCTTGACCTCCTTGAACGCGTTCCAGAGGTCCTCGCCGTACATCTTGGGGTTGAACTCCGTGCGGGCCATCCCGTC
>CAZUWC010000487.1:0-1542 GCA_964623935.1 uncultured Halobacteriales archaeon | reverse complement strand
GGGATGTCGTGGCGGTCGGCGTAGGCACGCGCGGCGGCGGGAGGCAGGGCGCCGCCGGTCTCGTCGTCGAGCATCTCACAGACCACCGCGGCGGGTGGCAGGTCCGCGGCGCCGGCGAGCGCGATGGCCATCTCGGTGTGGCCCTGCCGGTCAGCGAGCAGTCCCGGCGCGGCCCGCAACAGGTGGACGTGGCCCGGCGCGTGGAAGGTGTCAGCGAAGTCCGTCCCCGCGGGGTCGGCCACGGCGTCGGCCAGTACCCGGATGGTCAGCGAGCGGTCCTCGTCGGTGATGCCGGTGTGGGTGTCGTGGTGGTTGACCGTCAGCGAAAAGGAGGAGCGGTCGCCGTAGGCGAGTTCGCCGTCGTGGGCCGCCGGGTGGTCGAGGATCTCCCGGACGTAGGGCAACCCGAAGGCGTCGGCGACATCGGCCGACAGCGCCACGCAGACGAGGCCGCCGGCGTCGTTGCGCATGTGCGCGACGGCCTCGGGCGTGACAGCGCCCGCGGGGTAGACGATGTCGGTCTCGCCCTCGCGGTCGGCGGCGTCGTGGATACAGACCGGCCGCCCGCGACGGAACGCGTCGACCGCCGACTCGACGCCGCCGGCCGTCAGCGACGCGTCACCGCTTTTCGACATCGACTGTCACCTCGCTTTCGTCGTCCAGATCGAGCACGTCGCGGAGTTTCTCGGGTGCGATCACTTCGAGGTGGTCGTCGCCGTGGTGGGTCCGCTCCGGGGCGATGACGTGTGCCGGGTCGTAGGTCTCCCCGTCGGCCGATACCGTCGCCGGGTAGCAGTACGCCGGGCCGTAGGTGCGGTCCTCGTCCTCCCAGCCCTCGATGGTGATGGGGTCGACGCCGTCCAGTTGCCGGCGGGTCCGGATGCTCTCGGCCGTGAGGTCGATGTTGAGCGTCCCCGCGAAGGGTTCGTAGTCGAGTTTCTCGCGGAACTGCCGCATGTAGCCCGGCAGGGTGATGTAGTGGCGCCCCTCGCCCATGCCGCTGGTGACCGCCCCCGACAGCGTCACGTCCTGTTCCTCCTCGAAGACGCGCCGGTAGTCGGTGTACTCCGCCCGGAGGCGGCGCTCGCCGTCACCGGTGAGCCCGACCCACTGGCCGTCGGTGACGATCTCGCGCTCGATGTGTCCCTCCTCGTCGAGGTGCTGGAGGCGCCGGGAGGCCGTCTGTGTCGACACCCCGAGCCGGTCAGCCAGCGAGGAACACGAGAGTTTCGCGTCGCCCTTGAGGGCCCCCTGGAGCGCGAGTTGCTTCAGGGTCTGCAACTCGTCGCCCCCGAGGGACTGCCGCGTCTCTTGCATGTCTTACCCTTCCCGCGCCGCCCGGATAAGGATAACGGAATCGAGAAACATCTCAAAAGTGAGATGGTAGTGCAGGGGAGAATCGGTTCGACTGGGGGATCAGTACTGCTGTGGTATCATACTTTCGGGACGGCGTCCGGCACACCGTGAAGTACCACGGGCGCGGTGGCCCGTGGCTTCGCCGTGGTCTCTGGCGCGAAGCCAGCGGAACGACCGGGGCCGATA
>CAZUWC010000486.1:0-1549 GCA_964623935.1 uncultured Halobacteriales archaeon | reverse complement strand
CTCGACAACGCCGACGTCGTCGAGTCGATCAACTTCCAGCCGGTCGCCCACTTCGGGCGCTTCGACGACCACGGCGGCGGCGAGCGGTTCCCCCTCGACGAGGTTGCCCGCCGGCTGGCCGCCCAGGTGGAGGGGTTCGACACCCGCGACATGCTGCCGGTCCCCTGCTGTTCGTCGTACTGCCAGATGGCGACCGCCCTGCTCCCCCGCGCGGACGGCCCCGTCCCGATCACGTCCTTCCTCGACGACGCCCTCTGGGAGTCCGTCTCGGGCATGGTCGACGAGCGCGACTGGATGGAACTGCTCGCGAACACGACAGCCGGCCAGGCGAAAGCCTGCAACTCGGCGGACTGCTGCTGTGGCCCCGAGTTCACCGCGGACGGACTCGACGACGCCGGAGACGTCCCGACGGCCGGGCCGGGCGGACCGCTGGACCTGCTCGAGTCCGTCGGGCCGGTCGACGCCGACGGGTTCCTCGACAACGTCGTACCTGTCTCGATCACCGGCTTCATGGACGCCGACGCCGCCGACGCCGAGCGCCTGGAGAACTGCTGTATCTCCGTGCCCACGCCGGACGGCGACCTCGTGCCTTTCTGTGGGTACAACATGACGACCGAGGACGGCGAGTACGCCATCCGACAGCGGGAGGGGTGGGGCGGCCGGCCGGCGGTTGACGAACCGGTCCCGCACGAACCGGAGCCCGGCGGCTACGCCGAGGACCCGCGGGCGACTCCGTCGGCCGACGCCGCCGAGGACGATGACTAGCCTCCGCAACCCGCTCGAACTCGCCCTCCAGAACCCCTGGGGAGTGCTGGAGACGGTCCTCGACGGGCCCCTCCACCCCGGCGGGCGCGAGGCGACTGGGGAGTTGCTCGACCGGGCCGACGTCGCCCCGGACACCCGCCTGCTGGACGTCGGCTGTGGCGCCGGCGAGGCGCTCGCCCAGGCCCGCGACCGGGGTGCGACCGCGGTGGGCCTGGACCGCCAGCCCGGCGACACCTCCTGGAGCGTCCGCGGCGAGATGTCGGCACTGCCCGTCCAGACGGGAAGCGTCGACGTCGTGCTGGCAGAGTGCGTACTCTGTCTCGCGTCCTCGCCGCCAAACGCGTTCGCGGAGACACGGCGGGTGCTCGCGCCTGGCGGCCGGCTCGCGCTCTCGGACGTCGTGGTTGCCGGCGACCCGCCCGACCTGCCCGCCCCGATGGCCGAGGCGCTCTGCCTGACCGGTCGGCCCGGCCGGGAGGGACTGGCAGAAACTGTCGCGGACGCCGGGTTCGCGGTCGGCGAACTCAGGGACCACCGCGCGGACCTGCTCGCGATGCGGGACGAACTCCAGTCGAAGGTCGACTACGAGGGGTTGCTGGGGCTGCTCGGCGAGCGCGGCCAGCGGACGCTCGCAGCCATCGAAGAACTGGAGGCCGCCATCGAGGCCGGCGACGTGGGATACGTCTCGCTGGTCGCCTCGGCCGAGAGGTGACAGTCGCGATTGTATTTCAAATTTTAGTTTCGCTCCGCGGCGGGACCTGAAGGGGTTGCAGCGCGTGGCTGA
>CAZUWC010000485.1:0-1555 GCA_964623935.1 uncultured Halobacteriales archaeon | reverse complement strand
GGCTGTCAGCGGTCACCGTCGTCGTTCTATCAGCGATTCCTAGAGAGCGGCCGGGAGCCTTCTTGCAGGTCGCCGCTGCTTCGCAGACACAACCCCAGGATACGTCAACGGTGCTTGGTGACCTATAGAAGGTCGAGCGCGCGGGCGAACCACACCCCCCCGAGAGGAACGAGGACAGCGATCCCGAGTGTCGCCCAGCGGTGCCACTGGGGGAGCTGGACGGCGTCGATGCGGGCCGTCGAACCCCACGCGAGGAGGATGACCACGATGAACACCCCGAACACCAGCCCCGCGCCGGCGGCGAATCCGGGGTCGGTGCGTCCCTCGCGGCCGGCCGCGAAGACGATGACGCCGACGGCGGCCAGCAGGCCGGCCACGAGCGGGTTGACCGGCCCCGAGGCGTAGTAGGCGCCCACGCCCGCCCCGCCCGCCGCGTACGGGTACGCGAGCGCCGCGAGCACGCCGACACAGCCCGCGACGCCCACCAGCGGCGCCACTCGCACCTGATCCATACTGGTGGGTCCGCCTGGCCGACTCTTAAAGGGCGCGACAGCGCGCTCCCGGCGTGGCGCCGGACGGGATATCTCGACCGCCAGGCCCCCGCGGCGACGCTCGGGCCCGGAGCCGAAACACCCACGTGTGGGCCCGGATTAGGGGTGGTATGGGACTGGGCGGAACCGCAAAGAAACTCCAGAAGGTGATGGACGCGGCCGAGCAACTCTACTCGAAGATGAACGAGGTCGTGAGCGAACTGAAGGAGGTGCAGTCGGACGTCGAGGCCACCAGCGCGCAGGTCGACCGCATCGAGCACGACCTCGCCGAGCAGCGCGCGCTGCTGGAGGCGATGGCCGACCAGCAGGGACTCGACGTCGAGGAGGTCGTCGCCGAGGCCGACCTCCCCGGCGAGAGCGACGGTGATGGCGAGTCCGGTGGCGACGGCGGCGAGGGGACGACCATCTACGCGGCCGACGAGGAGTAGCCCCTACAGCAGGCGCTGGTGTTCGACCTTGAGACACCGGTCCTGGACGACGCGCTTGCCCGCCGACTCGGCGCGGTCGGCGGCCGCGTCGTCGCGGATACCCAGTTGCGTCCAGACCACGCCCGCGTCCTCGCGGCCGAGCGCCTCGTCGACGATGCCGGCCACCTCCGCGCTGGGCCGGAACACGTCCACGATGTCGATCCCCGGCGGAACGTCCGAGAGGGTGTCGTAGGCCTCGCGGCCGAATATCTCGTCGGCGTTCGGGTTCACCGGAACGATGTCGTACCCGTGGTCGAGCATGTACTTCGGGATACGGTGGGCGGCCTTGCTCGGCGTGCTCGAACAGCCCACGACGGCAATAGTATCGAGGGAGAGTATCTCGCGGAGGTCGGTGTCGCTCGTGACCGGCATACGCTCGCTACGCGATTGAGGGCGAAAAGCGTGCCGGCGACCACATGGACCAACCGGGGAGTTTTTACCGCGACACTGGCAAATCGCTTCTACGGGCGCTTAGCTCAGCTTGGACAGAGCGAGTGGCTTCGGACCACTAGGTCGCGGGTTCAAATCCTGCAGCGC
>CAZUWC010000484.1:0-1561 GCA_964623935.1 uncultured Halobacteriales archaeon | reverse complement strand
GCCGGCTTCTACATGCTCGCGGAGTTTTTCAACGTGGGCCGGGTCGTCGTCGGGGGACACGGCCTGGGACTCGCGGCCGCGGCCATCGAGGAGGCCTCCGAGTTCGTCCACGACCGCGAGGCGTTCGGCCGGTCGGTCGACGAGTTCCAGGCCGTCCAGCACGACCTCGCGGACATGCGGGTCGCCTTCGAGTCCGCACGGACCCTGGTCTGGCACGCCGCCGACCGCGTGGCCGACCACGACCGCGCCGGCTACTGGGCGGCGCTGGCGAAGACGACCGCCACGGAGGCCGCCGTCGAGTGTGCCGAGACCGCCATGCAGCTCCACGGCGGCCGGTCCATCCTCGCGGACCGTCGCATCGCCCGCGTCTACCGGGACGTCCGCATCCCCGTCATCTACGAGGGCGCGAACGCCATCCAGCGCAACCTCATCTACCGCCAGGCGCCGCGGTAGACGCTCCGGTTTTGTGTCGCGGCTGTCGCTACAGTGTCCCGTCCTCGACCTGGATCGCCGTGGTCGGCACCGCCAGCTCGTAGCCCGCGTCCGCCAGAGCCTGCTGCAGGTCCCGGTTGACGGTGTCTCTCACCTCCTTCCAGCGGTCGAGGGCGCGGATGTAGTAGTCGATCCGGACGCGCATCGCCGCGTCCTCGTACTCCCAGAACCACGCACCGGTCCGATCGGGATCGACGCCGTCGACTCCGTCGATCGTCTCCTCGATGAGGGCGAGCGCCTCCTCCATCTCCGCCGGCGTCGTGTCGTAGGTGAGTCCGACGAACGTCTTGACCCGCCTGGTCGGTTCCGACGTGATGTTCTTCACCTCGGTGTTGGCGATCGTCGCGTTCGGGAGCGTCACCACCCGGCCGTCGAAGTCCCGCAGACGGGTCGTCCGGAGGCCGATCTCCTCGACGGTGCCGGCGGTGTCGCCGATTTCGACGATGTCGTCGACGACGAACGGTTTCGTCGAGAGGATGTGTGCCCCGCCGAAGACGTCCGCCATGGTCTTGCGGGAGGCGAAGGCGACGGCGACGCCGCCGATCCCGAGCGAAGCGATGACCGCGGTGACGTCGTACCCCACCGTGTCGAGGATCACCACGCCGGCGATGGAGGCGATCGCGATGTTCGCTATCCGGCTGACGATGGGGACCAGTTCGTCGTCGAGTTTCGACTCGGTGGCCTCGGCGTACTCCATCATGTACGTCTCGATGAGGCCGTCGGTCAGCCGGATCGTGATCCAGGCCAGCGCGACGATGACGGGGACCTCCACAGACGCGCTCAGGACCGTCTCGAGGGGTCCTTCCGGCGTCAGCACTTCCCGGCCGGCGGCTACTCCCAGGACCACCCCGAGCAGGACGACCGGCCTGCCCAGCGAGTACAGGACGATGTCGTCGATCTGTGTTTCGGTCGCTGCCGCTTTCTTCTTCAGTCGCCGCACGTAGAGGTAACTCAGCGTCCGTCCCACGAGGGCACCGACAGCGACGATGGCGAAAAACAGGAGGTACTGCGGGATGGTGCTCCCGAAGTACGTCTCCGAGACGAGTGATCCGGCTGGCATATCTCAGTG
>CAZUWC010000483.1:0-1572 GCA_964623935.1 uncultured Halobacteriales archaeon | reverse complement strand
GTGCCGTGCTGGTCGTCGTGGAAGACCGGCACGTCCATCTCCTCGCGGAGGCGTGCCTCGATCTCGAAACAGTCCGGCGCGGCGATGTCTTCCAGGTTGATCCCCCCGAAGGTCGGTTCCATCGCGCTGATCGTCCCGACCATCGCGTCCGGGTCGTCGTGGTCGAGTTCGATGTCGAAGACGTCGATGTCCGCGAAGCGTTTGAACAGCACACCCTTCCCCTCCATGACCGGCTTCGAGGCCTCCGGACCGATGTCGCCCAGGCCCAGCACCGCCGACCCGTTGGAGACGACCGCGACCATGTTGCCCTTCGTCGTGTACTCGTAGGCCACGTCCGGGTCGGCGTCGATCTTCCGGCAGGGTGCCGCCACGCCCGGCGAGTACGCGAGACTCAGGTCGCGCTGGGTGCTCGTGGGTTTGGTGGTGGAAATCTCGATCTTGCCGGGCGGGTCCTCGCGGTGATACTCGAGGGCGTCCTCGTCGAGTCCCATAGCAGTCACTCTCCGTCCGGCCGCAAAAGCCCATCGACGGATGGTATAGTGATTGCTGTAACTGTTTACCGGTACGACCGCACGACAGCGTTCGGTCGATCCGACAATGACTTACAGCAATCACTATAGACCGGCCGTCATGTGGGTGTCGGAGACCCCCCGGGACTGTTCCCACGGGCTGGGAGCGAAAAGGGGGGTTCAAATACGTCGAGTCCCGAGCCGGGAATATGAACCTCTCGTTCCGACACCTGGCGGCCACGACGACCGGATTCACCTTCGGATTGATCGTGCTCGGCGTGTACACCGGCGCCATCGGGGCCGACCTCGCGTGTGCCGCGGCGTGGCCGTTCTGTGACGGCTGGCTCGGGCTGTTCCCGGCGACGTGGCCGAGTTTCGTCGAGTGGTTCCACCGCTTCGTCGCGCTGGTGACCGGCCTCCTCATCGTCGGGATGGCCGTCGCGGCCTGGCGGGGCGGGTACGACCGCCGCATCAGGTACGCGACCGGCGTCGCCCTGGTCTTTCTCCCGATACAGGTCGTCCTCGGGGCCACCACCGTCCTCGGGTTCGTGCCTGTCAGCCCGCCCGTCACCCAGACGCTCCACCACGCCACCGCGAAGCTGATCTTCGGTGCGCTGGTCGTCGCCACGACGCTCTCGTACGTCCTGCCCGACGACGGCCGGACCGCGACGACCGACGAGACGACTGCGCGGACCGTCGCGAGCGCCGACGACTAGGCCGAACTTAAGTCCGCCCGCCGCCAGGTCACGGGTATGAGCCACCAGGAGTCCCGAGAGCGACCCTTCGAGTTCGAGAAGGACCCCGACCTGCCGAGCAACGAAGTCACGCAGGGCGCCGACCGGGCGCCCCACCGCGCGATGTTCCGCGCGATGGGCTACGACGACGAGGACCTCGCCTCCCCGATGGTCGGCCTCGCCAACCCGGCCGCGGACATCACGCCCTGTAACGTCCACCTGGACGACGTCGCCGAATCCGCCTACGAGGGCGTCGACGACGCCGGCGGGATGCCAATCGAGTTCGGCACCATCACCATCTCGGACGCCATCTCGATGGGCACCGAGGG
>CAZUWC010000482.1:0-1576 GCA_964623935.1 uncultured Halobacteriales archaeon | reverse complement strand
TCGTCGACGACTCCGGGCTGACCATCGAGGCCTTCGACGGCTTTCCCGGCCCCTACTCCTCGTACGTCCAGGACAAACTGGGCGTCGAACGCGTCTGGCACCTCGCCGAGCGCGAGGCCGACCGCGCGGCCGCCTTCAGGTGCGTGGTCGCCTACTGCGACGGCGAGGGGTTCGCGGCGGCGCCCGAACCGGTCGACCGGGAGCGCCGCGGGCAGGACATCGCGGCCGCCGAGCGCGCGGGTGCCACCACCGACGAACAGGTCGACGAGGGGTCCCTGCCAGTCAAACTCTTCGAGGGAATCGTCCCCGGCACAGTCGTCGCGCCGCGTGGCGAGGGCGGGTTCGGGTTCGACCCCATCTTCGAGTACGACGGCCGAACGTTCGCCGAGATGGCCACCGACGAGAAGAACGCCATCTCCCACCGCGGGCGTGCGCTGGCGAAGTTCGCCGAGTGGTACGCCGACGCCGAGCGATAGACGGGCGGCGACCGGGGCGACCTCGTCGGTCGGGTCACGGGTGATCAGCTGTGCGGTGTCGTCGAAGTCGAACATCGGCGGCGGTCCAGACCCCGCGTCCAGCGTGGCGAACACACCCCGCTACAGGACGCGGTTTCGCAGTCGCCCGTACTCGCCCTCGCGGAAGGCCGCGTAGTTCTCGACGAAAACCTCGGCGATCCGATCGGGGAGGCGGGGCGAGGCGCCGGCGTTGTGGGGTGTGAGGATGACGTTCGAGAGGTCCCACAGCGTCGAGTCGGCGGGCAGGGGTTCGGTGGCGAAGACGTCCAGCGCGGCGCCCCGGATGCCCCGCTGCTGGAGTTCCGTGACCAGCGCGTCCTCGTCGACGACCGGGCCCCGGGCGACGTTGACGAGAACACTCTCCTCGGCCATCAGTCCGAGTTCCTCCCGGCCGATCAGCCCCTCGGTCTCCGCGGTCAACGGACAGGCCAGCACGACGTAGTCCGAGTCGAGCAACACCGCCGGCAGGTCCTCGGGACCGTAGACTCGGTCGACGGCGGCGACGTCCTCGGACGGGTCGGCCTTCGTGCCCACGACGTCCATCCCGAACGCGGCGGCGAGCTCGGCGGTCCGCTGCCCGATTGCGCCAAGGCCGACGATACCGAGGGCCCGCTCGCCGAGTTCGCCGCCGGTGAACCGCTCCCAGACGCCCCGCTCGCGCATGGCGATGGCCTCGCCGAGGCGGCGCTCGAAGGCCAGCATGTAGCCAAGCACCTGCTCGGCGACGGGCTGGGCGTGGGCACCCGCGGCGGTCGTCAACAGGACGTCCCGTGTCCGGAGCGCGTCCCGGTCGAGCATGTCGACGCCCGCGCTTGGCGCCTGAATCCACCGGACGGAAACCTCGTCGAGGACGGAGGGGTCCAGAAACGACGTCAGGAGGACGTCGGCCTCGGCGAGCAGATCCCGCAGTTCCGCGGGCGTGCGAGCCACGGCAACCGAGAGGTCCGGCTCCCGCTCCTCGATGTCGTCCCGGAGGGCCGCGGCGTCCAGCCAGTGCGTGCCGTACACGGAGTGGTGGATGACTGCGTCGGGCATCGTGTGGCGTTTCTGGGAGAGCCGGG
>CAZUWC010000481.1:0-1578 GCA_964623935.1 uncultured Halobacteriales archaeon | reverse complement strand
ACGACGCCACCGAGATTCACGCCCGCCGCGCGATGCGCTCGCAGGGCATCGACGAACAGGACTTCAAACTGATGGCGACCCTGGAGCCCGTGGCAATCCTCTACTCCGAGGGTGGGGAATTGAAACGGCGGATGACCGACCGCGTGCCAAAGCCCGAGACGGTCGTGCGCCGGGCCGAGGACACGGCCGACATCAAGACCGGGCTGAACATCCCCGCGGCAGGTGTCTTCCTGGGGCACCTCGCGGTCGGTGGGGAGAAGGTGCGAACGGCGGCCGAGCCCCCGACCATCGACTACCGTCTGGAGGACGACTACACCGCCGGCGACCCGCTCGTGTTCCGGCACACGCTCGTGGCCGGCGGGACGGGGTCGGGCAAGACCCACGCCGCCAAGAACGTCCTCCGGCAGTACCTCGCCGAGGAGCGGGCCTACCCCGTCGAGACGGGCAGCGACCGGACCGTCCGGCCGGCGGTGGTCGTCTTCGACCCCCAGGACGAGTACGCCCAGATGCACGACGACGGCGATGTCGACGACGAGACCGCCCGCCGCCTCGACCGCGAGGGGATCACCCACGGCGGTCACGACGACACCATCGCGCTCGTCCCCCAGGTCGGGAACGCCACGTACAGCGCCAGCCACCACCGCGCCGAACACGTGCCGTTCTCGGTGCCCTTCGAAATGGTCCACGAGAACCCCTGGCTGGTCGCCTCCAGTGGCCTCAACGACAACCAGTACGCCGCGCTCGTGAACGTCCTCCTGCCGCGCTTTCGCCGCCAGCACGGCCGCGAGGGGACCTACGCCCAGTTCACCACGTTCCTCGACGACCCCGCGCTCCGCGATGACCTCGACGAGACCGGCCGGGTCCACGAGGCCACCTTCGACGCAATCCGGCGTCGCGTGCGGGGCTTTGGCGCGGTCTTCGACGGCGACGCGAAACCCATCACCGACCGCGTCCACGAGTTCGTCCGCCCCGGCGGGCTGACGGTCGTGCCCACCTACCACATCACGGAGAGCCGCCACGCCGAGACGGTGGTGCTGGCGCTTGCCTCCCTCCTCGTGGACCAGAAGCTCTCGAACGACCCCCGCTACGAGCGCATCGAGGAGACGCCCCTCGTGGTGGGCATGGACGAGGCCCACAACTTCCTGACCGACGCCGACAGCGTCCAGGCCCGGAAGGTCATCGGGAAGTTCACCGAGGCCGCAAAGCAGGGCCGCAAGGAGCGGCTCGGGCTCTTTCTGATCACCCAGGACCCCCAGGACATCGCCGACCCCGTCTTCAAGCAGATCAACACCACCGTCGTGCTCAACCTCGGCGACGAGGACGCCATCTCCGCGGTGAACATCCCCGCCTCCCTGGAATCGAAGGTTCCCTACATGGAGCAGGGGCAGATGGTGGTCTACTCGCCCGACAACTCCGAACCGGTCGAACTGGAGGGGCTGTCGGTCTGCGTGACCAAGCACGGGCGGGACTGATCTCCGGCGTGTCGTCGAGACCGGGCGGGTTTCGGTGCCAGTAGAACGGTCATAGTGATTGCTGTAACTGTTTACCGGTACGACCGCACGACGGCGTTCGGTCGAT
>CAZUWC010000480.1:0-1589 GCA_964623935.1 uncultured Halobacteriales archaeon | reverse complement strand
CTGTCGTCGACGGCCCGCTTTGCCCGCAGGTAGCGGTGGAACCCCTCGGCCATTCAGCGCACCTCCGGGGCACCGACGGCTGGGGCCGCCCGTTTCGCGGACTCGTCGCGGTCGGCGACCGCCCGGAGCAGCGACCGGACGCGGGCGGTCGTCTCGGTCCAGTCGGGGTGGCGCTCGTAGCGGCGACGGGCAGCCCGCCCCATCCGCGCGAGGCGGTCGCGGTCGCCGGCCAGCGTCGCGAGCGCCCCCGCGAGGCCGGCCGGGTCGTCGGGGTCGACCAGGAAGCCCGTCTCGCCGTCCTCGACCACCTCGGCGGCGCCGCCGGCGATCGTCGCGACGGCCGGCAGCCCGAAGCTCATCCCCTCCAGGTAGACGATGCCAAAACCCTCGTGGCGTGAGGGGACGGCGAGGGCGTGACTCGACCGGAGGACGTCGGCCAGTTCCGGGTCGGAGAGCCGCCCGGGCAGGCGCACGCGCTCGCCGGTGCCGGTCGTCGCGACGCGTTGCCGGACCGCCCTGACGTACGATCCGTCGCGGTGGCGGCCGACCGCGGTCAGTTCCCACGGGTCGTCCAGGCGCGCGAGGGCGTCGACCAGCGTGTCAAGTCCCTTTCGGGGCTCGATATTTCCCACGAACGCGACACGCAACGGTCCCTCGTGGGCGCGGTCGGCGATCTCGCGGCCGTCGACGTCGGGGTCGAACCGGTCGCCCGCTGGCGGCGCGACGACGGTCCGGTCGGCTGGGGGCCCGCCGGTGTCCCGGACGGACTGGCGGGTGGCGTGGCTGTTACAGACGGCGGCGTCGACGGTCGAGAGGTAGCGCCGTTCGATTGCGCGGTACAGGGGGGTCAGGCGGCGCGGCTCGCTGGCCCGGAGGTGGTGGACGACGCTCACGACGGGGTAGGGAAGCTTCCGATTGAGGCCGACCAGCGAGGGGTGGGCGAGTTCGTCCTGGACCATGACCTCGACGTCGACGGCCAGCCGGTCTTGCACCGACGGCGAGAGGGCGTCCAGCAGGCCCCGCGGGTACGACCGCCAGGGCAGTTCCACCACCTCGACGGTGTCGCCAGCCGCGCGGAGTCCCTCGACGAGTTTGCGGTCGTAGCGAAAGCCCCCCGACTGGCCGTCGAGGCTGCCATACAGCGTCAGTCCGACGCGCATCCGTGGGCTCCAGGCCGCTCAGACCGCGGCCTCGTAGGCCGCACAGGCTTCCTCGTCCTCCCAGACGGTAACGCCCACCTCGTCGACGGTGTCGTCGGTCACGGCATCGGTGACCCGCTCCCAGACGACCACGGCGAACCGCTCGACGCTGGGGTTGTGGCCCTCGAACTCCGGGAGGTCGTTCAGCATCGTGTCCTCGTAGCGGGCCAGGAGGTCGTGGATTGCCGCGTCGACGTCGTCGATGTCGACGAGGTAGTCGTACTCGTTCAACTCCGGCCCGCGGAAGGTCAGTTCGAACTCGTAGTGGTGGGAGTGTGGTTCGCCCTCCGGTCCCGGGTCCGGGACGGTGAGGTAGTGCTGTGCGACGAAGTCCTCCACTACCGTGACCGTGAACATACACCGGCTTAGGGAAGCGGCTACGTAAGTGTG
>CAZUWC010000479.1:0-1590 GCA_964623935.1 uncultured Halobacteriales archaeon | reverse complement strand
ATGGACAACCTCGCCGAAGAGCGAGAGCGTGGTGTCACCATCGACATCGCCCACCAGGAGTTCGACACGGACACCTACTACTTCACTATCGTCGACTGTCCGGGTCACCGCGACTTCGTCAAGAACATGATTACCGGCGCGAGCCAGGCCGACAACGCGGTCCTGGTCGTCGCCGCCGACGACGGCGTCCAGCCGCAGACCCAGGAGCACGTGTTCCTGGCCCGCACCCTCGGCATCGGCGAGCTCGTCGTCGGTGTCAACAAGATGGACCTCGTCGACTACGGCGAGTCCGAGTACAAGCAGGTCGTCGAGGAGGTCAAGGACCTTCTCACTCAGGTCCGCTTCGACCCTGACAACGCCAAGTTCATCCCGCTCTCGGCGTTCGAAGGCGACAACGTCGCCGAGGAGTCCGAGAACACGGACTGGTACGACGGCGAAATCCTGCTGGAAGCACTCAACAACCTGCCGGCGCCGGAGCCGCCGACGGACGCGCCGCTCCGACTGCCGATCCAGGACGTCTACACCATCTCCGGCATCGGGACCGTCCCGGTGGGCCGCGTCGAGACGGGCATCCTGAACACGGGCGAGAACGTCTCCTTCCAGCCCTCGGACGTGGGCGGGGAGGTCAAGACCATCGAGATGCACCACGAGGAAGTGCCCAACGCCGAACCCGGCGACAACGTCGGTTTCAACGTCCGCGGCATCGGCAAGGACGACATCCGCCGCGGTGACGTCTGTGGCCCGGCAGAGGACCCGCCGACGGTCGCCGAGACCTTCCAGGCCCAGGTCGTCGTCATGCAACACCCCTCGGTCATCACCGCGGGCTACACGCCGGTCTTCCACGCCCACACCGCACAGGTCGCCTGCACCATCGAGTCCATCGACAAGAAAATCGACCCCTCCTCCGGCGAGGTCGCCGAGGAGAACCCCGACTTCATCCAGTCGGGCGACGCCGCGGTCGTGACGGTGCGCCCCCAGAAGCCCCTGAGCATCGAGCCGTCGAGCGAGATCCCGGAACTCGGTTCCTTCGCCATCCGCGACATGGGTCAGACCATCGCGGCCGGCAAGGTGCTCTCCGTCGACGAGCGCTAACATGCAGCAGGCACGCGTCAGGCTGGCGGGCACCAGCCCCGAGGATCTGGACGACATCTGCAGCGACGTCCGCGAAATCGCGGACAAGACCGGCGTGAAACTGTCGGGCCCGGTCCCGCTCCCCACCAAGACGCTGGAGGTCCCCACGCGCAAGTCCCCCGACGGCGAGGGGACCGCCACCTGGGAGCACTGGGAGATGCGCGTCCACAAACGGCTGATCGACATCGACGCCGACGAACGCGCGCTCCGCCAGCTGATGCGCATCCAGGTGCCAAACGACGTCAGTATCGAGATCGTCCTCGAAGACTAACGCTCGCGGCGGAGCCGCTCGCGTTCTCTCGGAGGGCGCTTCGCCGCCGCTCGCTCGGCGCGACCGCGGGTCCCGCCTCGCGTCGCGGCTCTCACGCGCAGGGTTTATGCCGGTGCGTTTCGGACGACCCACCGTGGGCTCGTAGATCAGTGGCAGATCGCTTCCTTCGCAAGGAAGAGGCCCCGGGT
>CAZUWC010000478.1:0-1605 GCA_964623935.1 uncultured Halobacteriales archaeon | reverse complement strand
GCTCGCGGTCGTCGCAGTGGACGTTCAGGACGTCGTTGACGAACTCCCGGCCGGCACTGTACTTCAGCCAGTGGGTGGCATAATCGAGTGCCTCACCGATCTCGCGCACACGGGACTCCTCGTAGCCCGCCTCTGCAGCCAGGCCGAGGTACTCGCCCATCGCCTCGCCCTCCGAGCGGTCGGCCAGCCCGGCCACCGCCGGCACGTGCTGGAGGTCGTCGGTCACGTCGGGGTCGATCATCCGCGCGAGTTCGACACACAACATGCCGGTCGTGACGCGGTAGTCCTCGCCGTGGAGGTAGGGGTTGACGTGGGCGTCGACGTAGGGCTCGACCGCCTCGGGGTCGGGGTGGTGGTGGTCGACGACCAGGATCGGGATGTCGTAGTTGTCGATGTTGCGGTAGCCCGGGGTGTCCTCCTCGGTCGAGCCGTTGTCGAGCATCAACAACAGCGGGAGTTTCTGGCCGTGGCGCGTCCTGTCTTCCAGTGCGAAGTTCAGGTCGCGGGTGACGTCCTCGAGTTCGTAGAACGGCGCCTTGCTCGGCAGCCGTCGCAGGAGGTGGCGCGGAGCCTGTGGGTCCTCGTAGACGTCGTCGATGAACCGCTCGAGGGCGTGCTGGAGGGGGACGCCGGCACAGAGGCCGTCGCCGTCGGCGTGGTGGCGCATCCGGATGGGACGCCCCTCCAGCACCGTCGCGCGCAGTCGGCGGGCGACCTCTTGGAGGTCCTCCCACATCGTCTCCAGGGCGGGCCACTCGACCAGCGGGTCGACGTCTGCGGGCTCGATTAGTTCCTCGGTCGCCTCGGCCAGTCGCCCGACGGCCGCCTCGGCCGCGGTCCCCTCGAGGACGGTCAGGTCGTCGGCCTCGAGCTGGACGCCGCCGTCGCGGTCCTCGACGGTCCCGGTGACCCGGACCACGTCGTCGATCTCGACTTCGGGGAACGCCCGGACGCCGGCCTCCTCGAAGGCGGCACAGGGCATCACGCCTGCTTCACCGCGGACCTGGAAGACCGTCGGGCCGCCGGTCTGCTTGATCTGGACGACCCGTCCCTCGAGGTGGACCGTCTCGCCGGTATGGTCGGCGGCGTCGGCGACGGCGATGCGCTCCCCGCGGCCGACCGACCGGGTCTCGTAGTCGGCGATCTGTACCTCGGTGAAACTCAGGTCGCCGTTCTCGCGGACATCGGCGAGTTCGACGACGAGGTCCTCGCCTACGTCGTACTCGCCGACGAGGTTCGAGGCGTGAACGAGTCCGGAGACGTGCTCTGAGAGATCGACGAAGACGCCGTAGTCGACGACCCCGTTGACGGTGCCGTGGTACCGCCGCCCCTCCTCGAGGTCGTCGGGGGTACACTCCGGCGCGAGGTCGTAGACGACGGGGTCCTCGACGACCCCGGTGCCGGAGTCTTGTGTCGGTGACATGTACACATCGTTTGGTGCTGGCCCGTTTTTAAGCTTCGATATGGGTCCGGGGGCGAGGCACCGTTGATCCGATTCGGGGACCGTGTCTGGTAGCTCGATCCCCGCCACGAAAGTTCCCGGCAACTGTCTGTGAATTTCTGAAGGAATGACGACGGTGACCGCTGACAGCCAGAAAGCCCCCG
>CAZUWC010000477.1:0-1605 GCA_964623935.1 uncultured Halobacteriales archaeon | reverse complement strand
CCGGCGGCGGCCGTCGCGATGACCGTCGGGCTGGAACTGCCGGCCGTACTCGGATAGCCCCCAGGTCACCCGGGGCCGTGACGCCGTGTCCGCCACTCGACGACCCGCCGTTCGATGCCCTCCGAGTGGGCCATCAGCGTCGTCCCGAGGACACTCATCACGAGGACGTAGCCGACGGCAAAGGCGTTGAGCTGTCGGGCGGTGTCGGCGGCGATGGCCCCGGCGTCGGGGGCCACCGCGGCGAGGACGACGGAGGCGATGATGAGCGTGAACTCCCCGCGGGTGACCATTCCCAGCGCGACCCGGGTCGCGCGCCGGTCCGAGAGGCCGTAGACGCGGCCGGCCCAGAAGCCGCTCGCGAACTTCGTCGGGGTGGTGACGACCACGGCGACCGCGACCAGTCCCGCGACGCCGGGGAACAGCGCCGGGTCGGTGACCAGTCCGATCCAGAAGAAAAAGACCGCGGCGAAGACGTCCCGGACGGGTTCGAGGAGGCCTTCGAGGTCCTCGACGTGGTCGGTCCCGGCGAAGGCCATCCCGACGAAGAAGGCCGCGACCGCCTCGCTGACCCCCAGCGCGAGGGCCGCGCCCGCGAGCAGGACCGTCACGCCGGTCGCCCGGAGGATGCGAAACTCGTTGGAGGTGGTATCGAGGAGGCGTCCGAACCAGGCGGTCCCGGCGGAGACGAGCACGAGCAACGCGAGAATGAACCCCAGCGCGACGCCGACCGACGTCGCGGCCGCCAGGGGGTCCCCGCCCCCGAGGACCAGCGCCGAGAGCACCGCCAGGTAGACCGCGATGAACAGGTCCTCGAAGACCAGCGTCCCGAGCATGGGACCGCTTTCCTCGTTGGCGATCCACCCGAGGTCGATCAGCGACTTGGTGATGATCGCCGACGAGGAGATG
Source organism: uncultured Halobacteriales archaeon (assembly GCA_964623935.1). Classification (GTDB taxonomy): domain Archaea; phylum Halobacteriota; class Halobacteria; order Halobacteriales; family Haloarculaceae; genus SW-9-67-25. The sequence goes on along the minus strand of CAZUWC010000477.1, from coordinate 699 downwards.
TAGACCATCCCGGCGAGGACGAAGGCCGGGAGGACCGCCCCGAACAACAGGAGGCCGAGCAGAAAGCCCGCGCCGAAATTGACGCCGAGATCGATCAGGCCGGCCCGGCCGACGTGCTCCCTGTCCGCGAGGAGGCGGTCGAGGTTGAACTCCAGGCCCAGGAAGAAAAGCAGGAAGACGATCCCGAGTTCGGCGCCGATCTCGATGAAGTGTTCGGCGGCCTCGCTGGTGCCCACGGCCAGTTCCCGGCCCAGGTACGACTCGGTGAGCCGGCCGGCGACGAAGGGGCCCGAGAGGATGCCCGCCAGGATGTAGAAGGGGATGACCGACTGGCCGAGGCGGACGGCCAGGACGCCGACCGCCGCGACGGCCGCGAAGAGGACGCCCACCTCCAGGAGTTCAGCAGCCACCGCACTCACCTCCGGGGCGAAGCGGCGTCCATCTCAGAGGAGTTCCTCGACGAAGGTCTCGTGGTTCTCGCGGGCCCCCACCACGACGAGCTGGTCGCCGGCCTCGAAGACGTGGTCGGGGCCGGGACTCTGGAGGACCTCGCCGTCGCGTTCGACGGTCGCGACGGTCGCACCGGTCCGCTCGCGCACCCCGACGGTGCCGATGGACTGGCCGACCAGCGGGGCGTCCGCAGAGAGGGTGTACCACTCCAGCATGACGCCGTCCTCGCCGATGGTCGTCGCGGTGTCG
>CAZUWC010000476.1:0-1609 GCA_964623935.1 uncultured Halobacteriales archaeon | reverse complement strand
TATGGCTCCTACGCCGTCTCGAAGGCCGCCGCCGAGGCCGTTGCCCGCCAGTTCGCCGCCGCGCTCGAGGTCCCCGTCGGCGTCGTCGACCCCGGCCAGGTCGGGACCGAACTGACCGGTGGACGGGGCCTCGACCCCGCCGACGTCGCCGAGCAGTTCCGCTGGGCTGCCCGCGACGCCGACGCCGACACGCTGGACGGTGCGGTTCTCGACCGCCGGGACTGGCGAGAGGCGACCCGCTGAACCGCCAGTCTTATTAACTTCCGTGATTTCGTTAATAACACCATGGGGAGTAACGCAACCGCCGGAGTCGGGCGGACGGTCCGTGGCGTCTCGCCGGTCGGGCTCCTGGCGACGGGGTTGCTGGTGGTGCTCTCGGGGCTCGCGGCCCTCCAGGGGGTGGGGAAAGTCCTCGTCATCTCCTGGGTGGCCTTCGCGGCGATGGCCCTCGGGGCCGCGCTGGGGCAAGTCGCCGCAGGCGAGTACCCGGTCCGACTCGTGTGGGGGTACGGCCTGGCCAGCGGGGCCATGGTGACGAGTTCGGCCGTCTTCCTGCTCCCGCAGGCCATCGGGCTGCAGGCCCGCGTCGGGGGGTTCGGCGTCGCCGCGGGGCTGCTGGTGGGCTATGGCGCCCACGTCGTCGGCCACCGCTTCGCCCACGTCGACGTCGGTCTGGACCTGACCGCGGCACAGATCACCGCCCACGCCCTCTCGGCGGGGCTCATCATCGGCCTCGTCTACACGTCGATGCCGGCACTCAGCCTCCTGCTGGGGCTGGCGATCGTCTCCCACAAGGGGCCGGCGGGCTACGCGGCGGCCCACCGCCTCGCCGAATCCGACCAGCCCGTCTCCGCACTGTTGTTGCCCGCCGCGGCGGTCGGCATCACTGCCATCCCCGTCGCGCTGTTGCCGGTGCCGTCGGTCCCGGCGGTCAGCGCCGCCATCTTCGGGTTCGCGGCGGGCGTGTTCCTCCACGTCGCGATGGACTTCCTGCCCTCCTGCGAGGTCGGCGGCGAGGTCGACGAGGTGTGTTCGCTCTCCGAGCGCTCCCACGACCTGCTCGACCGCCTGCGCGTCCACGCGGTCGCCAGCACGCTCCTTGGCGGCCTCGCGGTCTTCGCGGGCTGGCTGCTGGTCGTCTGATACGTGTGGTGACGGCTACCGCACCCGGTGAAACCCGTCGTATCTGGGCTGTCACAGCGGTAACAGCGCGGAAGCCCACCGGCTTTAGCCGTGGGAGGAAGCGCGTAAGCTCCGTGAAACGACCCACCGACAACGGTATTGCCGACTCCCCCACGTACTCAAAAATATTAAAAAAGACGAATACGGGATTGTCGTGGACACGGTAGAACCGCAGTACACGAGTCGGCAATGCTCGACGTGTGGCACGACACTCGAAGAAAACCGAGACGGGCAACACTTCGAGTGCTTGGACTGTTCGTACTCGGTCAACGCAGACTACAACGCGGCGAAAAACATCGCACGAAAACTGGCGCTCAAACTCCAGGGGGGGGGGCAGAAATCCTCCGCTGGAGGGGCGTTCTGTCAGTACGACCTGAAGTCGGGGGTGATGACCGTGAACGCTACTGAAGTGGCGTCCGACAGTTAT
>CAZUWC010000475.1:0-1625 GCA_964623935.1 uncultured Halobacteriales archaeon | reverse complement strand
AGCGTATGGCCGAGTTCACCCTCCTGCAACTGCACGTCGAGGACGCTTCCTTCACCGCTTACGCCCCGTTCAGTGGTGCCGGCGGGGAGTCGGAGGACGACGGGACGGACGGCGACGACGCGAGTGAAACCGAGAGTGGCGGGGATGGCGACGGCAGCCCTCGCCTCCTCGCGCTGGTCGCCGGACTGGCCTTTCTCGTCGTCGCGGCCGTCGTCGTGAAGAAACTCCGTGGCGGCGGCGAGGAGAGCGGGTGAAAGACATATCCACCCGGGTGCCGTTGCCCGGATCATGAGTCTGTACCGGAGCGTGCGGGCGGTAACGGGCGCGAGCGGCGACGGCGCCGTCGACTGGTCTGCGGTCGGGACCGCGGCGGCCGCCGCGACCGACCCCGGCAATCTGGACGTCTCCGGGGAGGAGCGCCGGGCCTACGCCGCCGACGTGCGCGACGCCCGCGACCGCGTCCGCGCAGTGACGGAGTTGGGCTTCGAGTTGCCCGGGCGGGTCGAGATACAGCACCGCCACCACTGGATCGAGGCCAACGTCGACACGTTCCGGCGGGTGATGGCGCCCCTTGAGGCCCGCGCGGAGTACATCCCCGAGGTGGCGCGCGTGCTCAACACGGGCTCGATGACCGTCGCGCTGTCCTTCCTCGCCAACAACGTCCTCGGACAGTACGACCCGCTCTTGCTGGCCGACAGTGACGACCACGCGCTGTACTTCGTCCGGCCGAACATCCAGCGCGTGGCCGACCAGCTCGACGTGCCCTATCCGCGGTTCCGCCGGTGGATCGCGTTCCACGAGGTGACCCACGCCGCCGAGTTCGGCGCAGCACCGTGGCTCTCGGACCACCTCGAACGGGCGGTGCGGGAGGCTATCGACAACCTCGCGGAGGGGTCGATCGACCGCGAGTCGCTGGGCGACCTCGACACCACCATGACCGCCGTCGAGGGGTACGCCGAACTCGTGATGGACCGGGCCTTCGACGAGGAGTACGCCGACCTGCGCCGGAAACTGGAGGCGCGCCGCCGCGGCCGGGGCCCGCTCCAGCGGCTGATCCGCCGGCTGCTCGGCCTCGGGATGAAACGCCGCCAGTACGAGCGCGGGAAGGCCTTCTTCGACGCCGTCGTCGACCGCGGCGGGATGGCCACCGCCGGGAGGGCCTGGGAGTCACCCGAGACGCTGCCGACCGACGCGGAACTGGACGACCCCGGGGCGTGGCTCGCGCGCGTGGCCTGACCGGAACGCAACGACACGTCTTTCCATCCGCTGGGAGAAGTGAGGGCATGGACCCCAAGCGGGAGGTCACGAGCGTCGACCTCGCGGCGCTGTCGGGCGAACTCGACCGATACGCGGGCGCCCGCGTCGAGAAGGCCTACCTCTACCCCGAGGACATCCTCCGGCTCAAGTTCCGGGACTTCGACCGCGGACGGGTCGAGTTGCTCGTCGACGTCGGCGAGACCAAACACGTCCGCGTCGCCGACCCCGAGCACGTCCCGCCGGCGCCCGAGCGCCCGCCGAACTTCGCGATGATGCTCCGGAACCGCCTGGCGGGAGCGGACCTCGTCGAGGCCTCCCAGTTCGCCTTCGACCGCATCCTCCAGTTGCGCTTCGAGCGCGAGGACGAC
>CAZUWC010000474.1:0-1627 GCA_964623935.1 uncultured Halobacteriales archaeon | reverse complement strand
GCTCCCGGGGGTGTCGCGCTCGGGGACGACCGGGAGCGGCCTACTGTTGCGTGGGCACTCCGGGGGACGCTCGTTTCGGCTGTCCTTCCTGTTGAGCATCCCGGCCGCGTTCGGGGCGAGCCTGCTCGCGATCGTCGAACTCGGCGGCGTCCCGACGGCGGATCCCCTCGTCGCCGCCGTCGCCGTGCTCACGAGCGCGATCGTCGGGTACGCGACGATCGACGTGCTGATGCGGGTCGTGCGGCGGCTCCCATTCTGGCAGGTGTGTTTCGGGCTCGGGGGGTTGGCAATCGTCGGCGGGGGACTCCTCTTGGTGTGACCTGTGGGGCCGCCGGAGCGTACGTTAAAATTGCGCGGTCACGCTCAGTTAACCGGACTATTACAATTTAAATCCCTCACCCTCATACGTCACGGTAAGCTGACGCTGGCTGTGGCTGAAGCGATATATAGATGGTCGACACGATACTCGAAGCGCGCGACGTCACGCTCCGTCGCGGCGAGACCGCGATCCTGGATGGGTTATCCCTCTCTGTCGTGCGAAACGAGCGGGTCCTGATCCGGGGCAAAAGCGGGGCGGGAAAGACCACGCTGTTCCGGGTTCTGGGGTTGCTCGAACCGCCGACCGAGGGCACGATCGTCGTCGACGGAACGGATGCGACGGCCGCTGGCGAGCGCCGACGCGCCCGCCTCCGGCGGGAGAAGCTCGGGTTCGTGTTCCAGGATTTCCAGCTGGTCCCCGACCTCACGGCGTGGGAAAACGCACGGCTCCCACAGGAACACCGATCGTCCGGAGCCGACGGGGAGGACTGGATGGAGACAGTCTTCGAACAGCTCGACATCACGGCCCTCGTGGACCGGTACCCCAAGACCCTGAGCGGCGGCGAACGCCAGCGGGTAGCGATCGCGCGGGCCCTCGCCAACCGACCGACGATCATCCTAGCAGACGAGCCGACCGGACAGCTCGATCCCGACACGACCGGACGCGGCGCTCGTCGTCGTCAGCCACGACGAGCGGTTGACCGGGTCGTTCCCCGCAGGGTACGAGTTCATCGACGGAGGACTCGAGCGAATGCAGGAGAACCGGGACGATCCACCGATCCAGTCGCCGCCCGCGGACGAGTGAGAGATGCCCGCAACCGAGATCCGTAGGGCGACTCAGTCACAGTTAAATGCCGGGACGGTGAATTTACCGCGTGAGAACCGGGGCAGGTCTTGTCGGGTGTGACACCGGAGCAGTCCGGGTTGCCGTTGACACATGGGCTATGAACGAACGCTCCTGACGCGCTGGACGCGTCGCGACTGGCGACGACGTTTCTCGTCGGGACGAGCATCACCATCCTCGCCGCTAGCGCGCAACTCGACGGTGAGGTCCGGACCCTCGACGCGCTGGAAACCGCGGAGTACACCCACGGCGGGGCGACGACCGGGGGGTCGGGGACGAGAGTCGAACTGCCGGTCGCGACCGCATCCATCGGGAACAGGAGCGGCGTGACGCTGATCGGGCTTCCTGAGGAAAGCGTCCGTCTGACCTCGTCGTTCGACGAGGCGACGCTCCCCGCACCGCCGCCAGCCGGCGTCGCGGACGGCGGGAGAGCCGCCGTATCGACGGTCAGGTTCGACGGCCAGT
>CAZUWC010000473.1:0-1635 GCA_964623935.1 uncultured Halobacteriales archaeon | reverse complement strand
TCATACCGGTAAACAGTTACAGCAATCACTATATCGGGGCGTGGTTCGTCTGGAGACTGACCGGGCCGGTGTTCCGTCCCGGCCTCGCGCTGCCGGAGGTCGTCGGTGCCGTCGCGTTTGCCGCCTGGATCGTCGGACGCTCGCTCACAGCCTAGGCCTCGCGTGCCCGGCGCATCGCAACCTCGGCGATGCCGACGTTGGCGGTGCAGTTCGGGCACGCGAACACTTCCCCGGAGTCGACGCCGAAGACGCGGACGAACTGCTCCGACACCGGGCTGCCACAGTGGTCACACGAGTCCATCGGGCGTCTCCTGTGTGTCTGTCATCTTGCGGGCTCCCGACTGGAAGAGGGTCCCACTGGTAAAAAGAAATTTTCCGGTTTTTCACCCAAATTCGTCCAACATCCCGCCAATATCGCCGGCCTGCGCGCCACCGGTTACCGTGCGAGCGGCCAGCCCTCGTCGCCCTCGTCGAGGCCCTCGGCGACACCCGGTGCCAGGCGGTACTCGCGGCCGTCCCGGACCACGGCGCCCTCCTCCGCGAGGTGGTCGAGGTGGGCGGCGGCCTCGCCGGGGCCGTGGAGGATGTGGATGTCCTCGAGGTCGCCGAAGAGGTCGGCGCCCACCGTCCAGGCGTCGCAGGGACCGCGCCGGCGGAGCGCGTCGAGGACGCGCCAGGCACGCTCGGCGTGGTGCTCGATGGTGGTCTCGGCGCGGGCCGTGGGGTCCTCGATAGGATCGCGGTGGCCCGGCCACGCCCGGTCGTAGTCGGCGGCGACGATGGCGTCGAGCGTCCGGAGGTACTTCGCCAGCGCGCCCTCGACGCGGACGTCCGCGCCGCCCACGTTCGGCGTGTACTTCGGGAGGAGCGCGTCCCCCGAGAGCACCTCCTCGCCCCACTCGAAGACACACAGGCCGGCAGCGTGCCCGGGGGCGTGAACCGCCTCCAGTCGCGTGCCCTCGACGGTGAACGTCGCCCCGTCCTCGAAGGGCGTCACCTCGGGGCCCTCGCCGAGTACCGACGGGTCGACGAGCACGTCCCGGAGCCGAGCGCGCTCGGCCTCGGGCATCCCCCACTGCTCGAAGCACCGCTCCATCGCGGCCTGGAGGGCCTCCCAGGCGTCGGGGTCGCCGGCGACCAGCGGGGCGTCGGCCTCGTGGACGTGGACGCTGGCGCCGCCGGCCGCCTGGATGGCCCCGGCGAGGCCCGCGTGGTCGGCGTGCCAGTGTGTCAGGAAGACGCGGTCGACGTCCGCCAACCCGACGCCGGATCGGTCCAGGCCCGCCCGGAGTTGCTCGCGGGTCGTCTCCGTCCAGTCGCCGGTGTCGACCAGCACCGTCTCCGGGCCGTCCGCGAAGAGGTAGGCGTTGTTGTCGCCCTCGAAGGCGGCGTTCGACAGCGAGATGCGCTCCATACAGTGCGTTTTCGTCCCGGCAGTATGACGCTGGTGACTCGTCGGGGAGTGGCGGCCACGGACGTCGGCATTTTCGTCCGGGTTTGGGCGTTTTCTGAGCGTGAAAACACTCCAAAAACATCACTTTTTCATCCATTTGCAGTGAACTGTATCCTCCTTTTTTATGTACGGGGGTGGACAGAGAAACCGACGACACCCGGCACACGATGCTGGGTCGCGTG
>CAZUWC010000472.1:0-1636 GCA_964623935.1 uncultured Halobacteriales archaeon | reverse complement strand
AGGAAGCTACGACTTCACCGGTATCTGGCGGCGAACAGCCGCCGAACTTTTTGGGGACTCCAACGAACTAGACGGCGTGCGTGAGTTCACCGCCGAGTACCTCACTGCGACCCGGGAGGGGATGTGGGAGGACTCGCGATCCCCGCTCGAACCCCTTGCCCTCGAAGGTAAAGACTGTGTTCTCGACGTCGGGGCGGGCACGGGCGAGCTGACGCGTGTCCTCAGCGAAGAGTGTCCGGGAACAGTGGTGGCCCTGGACGCCGACGCGGACCTGCTCGCGCAGGTACCCCGACCGTGCGTCCGCGGCGACGCGACCCGTCTCCCGTTCGGGGACGACGCGTTCGACCTGGTTGTCTGTCAGGCACTCCTCGTGAACCTCCCCGACCCAGCCGCGGCAGTCCGGGAGTTCGCCCGCGTCGGGAGCGAGACCGTCGCGGCCATCGAACCGGACAACAGCGCCGTCAGGATCGACTCGACCGTCGAGGCCGAGGCGCCGCTGGCCAGGCGGGCCCGGGGGCTGTACCTCGACGGTGTCGACACCGACGCGAGTCTCGGCGCGGCGCGGACGCTCTTCGCCGAGTGTGGCCTCTCCGAGGTGGCGGTGCGCCGGTACGACCACGAGCGGACCGTCGAACCCCCCTACTCCGACCGCGCGCTCGAGGCCGCCCGCCGGAAGGCCAGCGGCGAGGGCATCGAGTCCGACCGTGAGACGGTGCTGGCCGGCGAGACCACGCCCGAGGAGTTCGACGACATCCGCCAGGCCTGGCGGGAGATGGGCCGGACTGTCGCCGAACAGATGCAGGACGGCACCTACCGCCAGCGTGAGGTCGTGCCCTTCTTCGTGACCGTCGGACAGGTCTGACGAACAGGTGACCCGACCGAGTGGATCGTCGCAGAGCGGCGGGTCACGCTACGGCGAACCGCTCCGCGGTGACTCCTCAGAGCATACGGGCGCTGGCCGCCCGTTCCGGCATAAACCTTCAGACTACGTCGCCACGGACCGAGGGACCGTCCTGTTGATCGCGGAACCGTTCGACCGCCTCGGCAGCATCGGTGGCCTCCTCCGGGGCGGCGCCGAGCATCTCCAGGGCACCGGAAAGCGGCGGGAAGGCGTACTCGCTTTCGCGCAGTTTCTCGAAGGCCTCCTCGGAACGGCGTCCCTCCAGCCACAGACAGACACCGCGCGGGTCCAGGATCTCCGCGTAGTTCTCCCTGGCCAGCGCGCCCTGCAGGCGCTGGGTGACGTTGTCCTCGAAGGAGGCGTTGCACACCTCCAGGTGGATGGGTTCGTCGTCCTCGAGCAGGTGGGCGGCCAGACACTGTTCGGGTGCGGCGTGGCCGCTGGCACTCGCGCGCAGGTACTCCGGGTACCGGTCGGCCCACTCGGCACGGACCGTCTTGCCGACGCCCTCGATGCCATGCGAGTCGACGAACTCGGCCTCGCGGTCGGCCGCGTCGTGGAAGAGGAGGTCCTTGGTGAGGTAGACATCGACGCGCTCGACCGGGTCCAGCCCCAGCGCGACATCGCCGAAGACCCACACCTCGCGGACCGGCACGGGCATCACATCGTTCTCGACGGTCTCGACGAGGCGCTCGACGCGGTCGATGGCACGGTCGCGGTCCCACTCCGTCATCG
>CAZUWC010000471.1:0-1637 GCA_964623935.1 uncultured Halobacteriales archaeon | reverse complement strand
TCTCGTCCGCGAGCTTCTCCCGGACTGCGCCCCGCCAGTTGCGGTTTCGCGCGTAGCGGTAGAAGCCACCGTCGTACGTGTCGAGCAGGTGCGTCTGGACGGCCTCGAGCGTCCGGGTCGCCTGGTGGCGGGCCCGCACGAGGGCAAACTCCACCGTGCGCGGCAGCGGGAACTTGACGTCGGTCCCCCAGCCGCCGAACTCGTCGTCGTATGCCGCGAGCAGTTGCTCGACCATGTGCTCCTCGACGCCGGCGTGGACGCTCCCGCCCGGCGGTTCGGCGTTCCCGAGCGCGCGCGGCACTGAGCCGGCGCTCTCGCCCTTGCCGTCCCACGTCCGCCGGACGCCGTCCAGGATGTCCTGGAACCCCTCGGGACCGAGGAAGGTCGCGCCGGTGAGGACCTGTCCCGCCGGCGTGAGGAACACTGTCGAGGGGAACCCGCCCATGTTGTACCGCTCGCGTACCCGCGGTCGACGGTCGGCGTCGACGCGCACCGGAACGAACCCGTCAGTGACGTTCGCTGCAATCCGCGGATCCGCGTACGTGGTCGCGTCCATCCCGCGGCACTCTCCCGACCAGGGCGTCACGAGCGACAGCAGGACTGGCCTGCCGGCCCGCGCCGCCGCGTCGAACGCCTCCTGTCCCCACTCGTACCACTCCACCTTCGTCGGGTCGTCCATACACACGCTTTGGCAACTGCGGATAAGTACCTTGCACTCCCTCGAAAGGTGTTTTGCCACGGAACCAGAAGAACAGATATGCTCCGCGTCATCGCCGTCCTTCTGCTGATCCCGCTGCTCGACGTGATGTTACTCGCCGTGCTGATCGGTGTCGTCGGGTGGCAACTGGTGGTGCTGGCGGTAGTGCTGACCGCGCTCGTCGGACTGTTGCTGGTCCGGGCGGAGGGACGGCACACGATGCGGAAGATCCAGCGAAAGACCGCCCAGGGGGAACTCCCGACCGACGAGTTGCTCGACGGGGCGCTCCTGCTGGTCGCCGGGGTCGCCCTCCTCACGCCGGGCCTGGTCACCGACCTCGCCGGCTTCCTGCTCGTCATCCCACCCACGCGCTACCCCATCCGGCTGGCGGTCAAGAAGTGGGTGGTCGTCCCCTACGCCGACGCCAAGTCCCGCGGGTTCGTCACCGGGAACGTCTACGTCGGGGGATTCCCCGACGAGGAGGGTGCGCCCGGCCCGCAAGGTTCGGGGCCCGGCGGTCCGGGCGGCGGCCGACGCCCCGGGGACGATGACACCGTCGACCTCGGCGAGGACGCCTACGACGTGGAGTTCGACGACGACCGCGAGTGACCGTCCCGTCCCGCGGTGCCCAAGAGAAACGCTTAACAGGGCAAGCCGGGTATCTCCTGTTATGTTCGGCTCGGGCCAATAGCTCAGTCAGGTTGAGCGCTCGGCTGATAACCGGGAGGTCCGCGGTTCAAATCCGTGTTGGCCCACTGTTCTGCGACGAACGGACGTGAGGAGCGAACCGTAACCCAAGCGGATTTGAGTTGTGCGTTCATTCTGGAGTTCAACCGTATTAATTACGCGGGTCGCCGCCGTCCGGGCTTCACTCATATTCGACAAGGGCTATGTACTAAATGACCAGCCGGTGTCCGGTCAGTTCGGCTCGGTGCAGCGA
>CAZUWC010000470.1:0-1662 GCA_964623935.1 uncultured Halobacteriales archaeon | reverse complement strand
CGTAGCCGCTCATCCCGAAGTCGTAGAAGACCAGCGTCCCGTCGTCCTGGACCGCCAGATTCCCGGGGTGGGGGTCGGCGTGGAAGACGCCGTCGTCGATGATCATCTTGAGGTATGCCTGCTGGAGGCGCTCGGCCAGTTCCGAGCGGTCGAGGTTCAGGGAGTCGAGTTCCTCGACGTCGCTGATCTTCGTTCCCTCGACGTACTCCATCGTGAGCACCCGCCCCGTCGAGTGTGTCTCGACGACGCCCGGCATCCGGATGCCCTCGGCGCCGGCGAAGTTCTCGCTGATCTCGGCGAGCATCCGGGCCTCGCGCTCGTAATCCATCTCCTGGCGGATGGTCTTGGCGAACTCGTCGGCCAGCGTCTCCAGCGAGAAGGAGCGGGCCTCGTCGACGAAGTACATCAACAGGGGCAGGGACCACCGGATGACACGGAGGTCGGCCTCGACGAGGTCCCCGACGCCGGGCCGGCGGACCTTCACCGCCACCGGCTGGCCGTCGACGCGGGCGAAGTACACCTGGCCGAGACTGGCCCCACTGATGGCCTCGGTGTCGAAGTCGACGAAGCGGTCCTCGACGGCACCCAGTTCCTCCTCGAGGACGACCTTCGCGTCGGTCCACTCCGCGGGGGGCACGCTGTCCTGGAGTTTGGTGAACTGGTCGATGTACTCCGGGGGGAGGATGTCAGGCCGCGTCGAGAGCAACTGGCCGAGTTTGATGAACGTCGGCCCCAGGGTCAGAAGCGAGTCCAAAAGCGAGGCCGCGCGCCTGCGGCGTTGTGCGGGGGTGACCTGCCGGGAGCGCCCGAACAGGAGAAAGCGGCGCCGGTCCCTGGCGTAGGCGACGATGAGCGGGAGGAACTGCCAGGCGACGAGGACGAACCGCCAGTACGCACGGAGGTTCACCGTTACTCCTCGATGGGGATCGACGTACCCGGCGCGGCAGACTGTTTCGGGAGACGGAGTTCGAGGACGCCCCGCTCCATCGACCCCTCGGCGTCGGCACCGGTCGCGTCGGGCGGCAGGGGCAACTCGGCGTCCAGGAAGAGTTCGCGCTCCTCCTCGACGTACCGGAACTCCGGGGGCACCGCCTTCTCGCGGCGCGCCTCGAGGGTCAGTCTGCCACCTTCGACGCGCGCGTCGACTGTCTCGGTGGTCGTCCCCGGGAGGTCGACGACCAGCAGGTACGCCTCTTCGCCCTCCAGGAGGTCGGCGTAGACTGCGTCGGGCAAGTCTCGCAGCGCGTCACGGAGCGCAGACATACCCGTCGATTGGAACTGCGCGGCGAAAAAGGCCCCGATACCGGTCCGTGATCGGAACTCGCAGTATCAGTATCAATCGGCCGACGGCTCGGGTGTGCCCTCCGACTCGTCGGCGTCGACCGGGAGGCTGGCCCGTTCCCCGCCCGGCAGGGCGTCGCGGAACCGGTCGAGGACGCGGGTGGCTTCCGGACACTCCCCGGGGCCGAGGGCGCGGACGACCGCCAGGGCACGCCGGGCGCGGGTCTGGCGCCAGGTCTCCTCGCGGTGTTCGTAGGTCCGGATGCCACGCAGGAAGTCGATTTTCCGGAACTCCGGCCAGTAGGGGGCCGTGAAGTAGACGGCGGCCTCGTTGCCGTTGGCCTGCCAGGGCAGGAAGTTCGAGGTGCGCTCGTCGCCGCC
>CAZUWC010000469.1:0-1664 GCA_964623935.1 uncultured Halobacteriales archaeon | reverse complement strand
TGTGGCCGTTCGGCAACCGCCGCGAGATGGCAGTCCTTTTGATATCGGGCGCTGAGGGTAGGATATGGACTACGAGCCACAGGCAGTCGAGACGAAGTGGCGCGAGCGGTGGGCCCGGGAGGGGCGCTACGAGGCCGACCCCGACGACTCGGACCCGACGTTCATCACCGTCCCGTATCCCTACCCCAGCGGCGGGATGCACCTCGGACACTGCCGCACCTACACGGTCCCGGACGTCTACGCCCGCTACCGCCGCCTCCAGGGGGACAACGTCCTCTTTCCCATCGCCTGGCACGTCACCGGCACGCCCATCGTCGGCGCCGTCGAACGGCTGAAGGAGGGCGACGAGGACCAGATGGCCTCGCTGCAGGACGCCTTCGGCGTGCCCGAGTCGGATCTGCAGGACCTGGAGACGCCGATGGGGTACGCCCGGTACTTCATCGAGGAGGCCGACTCCAGCTACAAGCGCGGCATGCGCCAGATGGGTCTCTCCATCGACTGGCGCCGCGAGTTCACCACCAACGACGACCGCTACTCGAAGTTCATCACCTGGCAGTACGAGACGCTCAAGGAACGGGGCTTGCTGGAGAAGGGCCTGCACCCGGTCGATTTCTGCACCAACGAACGCCAGCCGGTCACCGACCACGACCTGCTGGAGGGCGAGGACGCCGACCACCAGGCGTTCACGCTCGTTCGCTTCTTCCAGGGCGCGGACCTGGAGGCCGAGGACGCGACCGTCTTCCCGATGGCGACGCTGCGCCCCGAGACCATCCGCGGGGTGACCAACGCCTACGTCCACCCCGAGGCGACCTACGTCCGGGGGACAGTCGACGGCGAGGCGTGGGTCGTCAGCGAGGCCGCGACCGAGAAACTCGACCTCCAGGCCCGCGACGTCGACGTCGAGGAGCGGTTCCCGGGGTCGGACCTCGTGGGCGAGGCGGTCACCAACCCCGTCACCGGCGACGAGTTCGTGATTCTGCCCGCGACTTTCGTCGACGCGGACAACGCGACCGGCGTCGTCATGTCCGTGCCGGCCCACTCGCCGGACGACATCGTCGCCCTGGACGAGGCGAAAGCCGCCGCCGACGACATCGAGGCCGAGTACGGCGTCGACGCCGAGGCGATCCGTGCCATCGAACCCGTCCCCATCCTCGAAATCGAGGGCTACGGCGAGATTCCCGCGCGGGACGCCGTCGAGGTAGCGGGCATCGACTCGACCGACGACCCCGAGTTGCACGAGGTCACCGAGGAGCTGTACCAGGACGAGTTCCTGAACGGCCGCCTGCTGGAGGACTACGGCCAGTTCGCGGGGGAGGTCATCGAGGACGTCCGCGAGCGCTTCCGCGAGCACCACCGCGCTGCCGGCCGGTTCGACACCATGTACGAGTACACCGAGGAGGTCGTCTGCCGGTGTGGCGGCGAGGTCGAGGTGTCCGTCCAGGACACGTGGTTCATCCGGTACAACGACGAGGCCTGGCAGGAGAAGGCCCGCGCGGCCGTCGAGGGGATGGAGGCCATCCCGGAGAACACCCGCAAGCAGTACGACGACACCATCGACTGGCTGGAGGAGTGGCCCTGCATCCGCAACTACGGGCTGGGGACGCGGCTGCCCTGGGACGAGGACTTCGTCATCGAACCCCTCTCGGACTCGACCATCTACATGG
>CAZUWC010000468.1:0-1665 GCA_964623935.1 uncultured Halobacteriales archaeon | reverse complement strand
GTGCACGCGAGGAACTGGCCGAGAAGATCGCCGGCGAGATCGCGCTCAGCGGGGACCCCGGCGGCACCCTCAGCAAGTGGCGGACCGACTTCGGGATCGCCCAGACCGAACTCGCCGCACAGCTCGAGGTTTCGCCGTCGGTTGTCTCGGACTACGAGAGCGGCCGCCGGGACAACCCCGGTATCGACGTCGTGCATCGAGTCGTCTCGGCGCTGCTCGACATCGACGAGCGGCGGGGCGGCGAGCACATCCGGCAGTACACGCGGGTGATATCGGCTGGCCTCGACAGCGACGTCATCCCCGATCTGCGGGAGTACGCGGCCAACATCCCGCTGGAGCGGTTCTACGACGCCATCGGTGCCGAGGAACTCGCGGGCGGCGACCGGGACACCGCCGCCGGCCACACCGTCATCGACAGCATCGAAGCCATCCGGCGGCTCTCCAGCTACGAGTTCTACCACCTCTACGGCGAGAGCACCAACCGCGCGCTCGTGTTCACGAACGTGACCCGCGGCGAGGGCGTGATGGTCGCGCTCCGGGTGGTCAAACCGACTCCCCACGCGGTCGTCCTCCACGGCATCACGGAGCCGGCCGTCTGGGAACACGCGACCGACCTCGCACGCATCGAGGGGTTTGCCCTCGCCGTCACCGACGTCGACTTCGAGACGATGCTGGCGGGGCTCCGGGAGTTGCCCTGATTACCACCACCGCCACCGCTACCTCCACTTTCTTGTCGGTCCGGCACGATACTGTAAGCGACATGTCCTCAAACGGCTACACCATCGACCACGAACTGAGCGACGCCGACGGGAACGTCCACCACGTCTGGGACAACAGCCTCGACCCCGTCCTCACGGTCGAGCCTGGCGAAGTCGTCCGCTTCGAGTGCCGCGACGCGCTCGACGGGCAGGTCGGCCCCGATTCGACAGCCAGGGACCTGGCAGACGCGAGCTTCGACCCGGTCCACCCACTGACCGGACCAGTCGCCGTCGAGGGTGCCGAACCCGGCGACGTTCTCGCCGTCGAGATGCTCGACTTCGAGCACAAGGGCTGGGGGTTCACCGGGTTCATGCCCGGCGAGATGGGACTCGGTCTGCTGCCCGAGGACTTCCCCGATGCCGGCCTTCACGTCTGGGACCTGGAGGACGACGTGGGACACTTCGTGAACGGAATCGAGGTGCCCCTGGACATGTTCCCGGGTATCGCCGGCGTCGCGCCAGCGGAGGACGGCGAGCACGACACGCTCCCGCCGCGCGACGTCGGGGGGAACATGGACGTCAAGCACATGACAGAGGGGTCCACGGTCTACTTCCCGGTCGCGAACGACGGAGCGCTGTTCTCCACTGCGGACTGCCACGCCGCGCAGGGCGACGGCGAGGTCTGCGTGACGGGCATCGAAGCGCCGATGTTCGTCACCGCGCGGTTCGACGTCCGGACGGACATGGAGATCACGCAGCCACAGCTGGAAACCGCCGGGCCGTTCACGCCCACTGGGGGGGACGAGCCGATGTACGCCACGACTGGCATCGACGACGATCTGATGGACGCGACGAAGAAGGCCACGCGCCACATGATCGACCACCTCCACGACCACAGGGGTCTGACCCGCGGCGAAGCGTACATCCTCTGCTCGGCGGCGGTGGATCTGAAGATCAGCGAGGTCGT
>CAZUWC010000467.1:0-1674 GCA_964623935.1 uncultured Halobacteriales archaeon | reverse complement strand
GCGGTCGCGGTCACGTAGTACGGGTCGCCGCTCTTGAGGAGGCCGGGCACCGCTCCCAGGGCGAGCAGGACGACGAGGATCCCGAGGATGCCCACCACGAGGTTGCGCGTCCGGGGACGCACTCAGACCACCTCGCTGTAGATGCGCCCGAGCGCCTGCCGGCGGAGGGTCTCGATTGCGGCCCGGCGCTCGTCCTGGAAGGTGGCCGCGACCGCCTCCTCGGCGAAGGGCGGGGCGTGCCAGACGACGTTGTCGACGTGTTCGCTGCCCACCTCGTGGACGTCGTGGTCGGTCCCGGAACGCCAGTCCTCGTACTCCGCGCGCGTGCCGACCCGGACCGCGAGCGTCGAGGCGAAGATGGCCTCCCGGGCCGTCTCGACCACCCCGCCGGTGACCCGGCGGTCGTACTCCTCGGCGTCGAAGGACATCGCCCTCGCAACCTCCTTGACGACCACCTGGGCGGTCGGCCCGCAGTCCTCGTATCGCTCGCGGGCCGCGGCGGCCGTCTCCGGCAGGAACGTCCCCTCTGTCTCCATATCCGGTGGGTGGGCCGGACGGGACTACTCGGTTTCGGACTCAGCCTGCTCGTCCGCCGGCGGGTCCTCGTCCCCGCTCTCCCCGTCGGCGGCGTTCTCGCGGCGCTTGCGGGTCAGTTCGCGTGCCTCCTCCAGGACGTCCGCGGCGTCGTCCTCGAAGGCACCCTCGGCGGCCCGCGAGCGGGCGGCGTCGAGTCGCGGGTCGCCGGGACTCTCCCGCGATTCGGCGTGAGCGTGGTCGCTCTCAACGTGGTCCGCCCGGTCCGACGTCGTGTCCTCGAAGACCTGCGGGAACTCGGTCTCCTCGGCGTGGTCGATTACGCGCTCGCCCAGGGCGGACTCGTCGAGTGACTCCCACTCCGGGACGCGGTCGTCGAGCCACGCCTCGTGGTCGCCCCCGCGGGCCAGGGCGGTGAACGCCAGGTGGTTGGCGAGGTGCGTCGCGTCCGCCTGCGGGTGGTCACAGACGGGGCAGGCATAGCCCATGGTCGAACGAGGGGCGGTCGGGCAAAGGGTCTGTCGCCACTTACCCGTCGCGGACGAACACGAGCGCGTCCTCGCCGTCGCTGTAGTAGCGGGGCACCGTCCGCCGGTGGACGAACCCGTACCGGCGGTACAGGGCCTGTGCCCGGTCGTTGGTCTCGCGGACTTCGAGTTTGACCGACCGCACTCCCTGGGCGTCGAGCATCCCGAGCGCGCGTTCGAGCAATCGCGACCCCATCCCCTCGCCGCGGTGGTCCTCGCGGACGGCGATGTCCTTGATGTGGCCCAGGGGGCGGCCGTGGTTGGGCACGGCGTCGGCGACGACGTACCCCACGACGGCATCGCCGGCCGCCTCGGCGACCAGAAAGCCCGGGTCGCCGAGGTACTGCTCGAAGGCGCCGAAGGGCCATGGCTGGGGGAACGCCGACTGCTCGATGCGGTGGACGGCCAGCAGGTCCGCACGCTCGGCCTGCCGGACGCGGGGCCCCTCGGCCGGCGGCACCACGGTAGTCACACACACTGCTAGCACGTCGACCTACAAAGGGATGCTGGCAGAGTGCCTGCCGAACGAACCACAAACTTCTTGTTTATCAACCTCGAAACTGAGAATGCACCCGTTTTGGGTGCCACCCCCCACATCCCCCACCCCCCACCC
>CAZUWC010000466.1:0-1682 GCA_964623935.1 uncultured Halobacteriales archaeon | reverse complement strand
ACCGACTGCATGTGGGAGACGTCGGTCTCGCCGTCGAAGTCGTAGATGGCCTGCAACTCCGAGAAGTTCGCCTCGATACCGAGTTCGAAGGCCAGGTCCTGGACCTCCCTGTTCGTGGACTGCCGGTAGAGTTCGCCTTCCTCGGGATCGAATCCCAGCGCCAAAAGCGAGAGCACGTAGTTGCGGGTGTGCTCGTCGATTTCGCTCCAGGAGAGCCCGCGGGCGCTGTGGGCCTCCAGGTCCGCGATGAGGCCGTAGGCGTCCCCGCCCTGCTCCTGGTGCCAGATGATCTCGTCGAAGACGAGCTTGTGACCGATGTGTGGGTCGCCGGTGGGCATAAAGCCCGAGAGCGCGGCGAACGGGTCGCCCTCGCGCATCGCCCGGGCCACCTCGCGGTACTCGCGGTGGCCGAAGATGACGCCGCGGCGCATCAGGTAGTGGGGGTCGGGCACCGCCTCGAGGACCGCCTCGAAGCGCTCGATGCCGAACTGGTCGAACAGCTTGCGGTAGTCCGAGACCGTCGAGGAGCCCCACGGGTCGAGCGCCACGTCGTCGGCGCCCCGCGCCCCGGTACCGCCGTCGGGGCGGGCGTCGGGTGAGTCGTCTGTCATATCAGTAATCGCTGCGGCCGGGGGAAAAGGCGTTCGTTTGTCGTCGTCCGGTGGCATCTGTCGTACTGGGTGGTGTGGTGTGCTGTGGTGTACTCGGGGACGATACGCGAGAGAAGCGAGAGGAGGAAGCGCCCCGGCCGGACCGGGCGGGTGAGGCCCACGCGGCGCGGTCGGGACACTGTCCGCTCTCCGGGTCATAACGGTTTTGCGCGCTGGGGGAGCATCGAAGGGAATCCGGGAAGCGGTAAACGCGTCGGCTCGGTCGGGTCCCTCAATCTTTATACAGCCGGCGCGCTTGGCTGGAAGCGATGTCAGAAACCGACGGGGAGGAGGCCATCGAAGACCTGCCACCCAGCGCGAAGCTCGTCTACAAAGTCTTAGAGTACAACGGGCCGCTCACGCAGAAGGGCATCGTCGAGGAGTCGATGCTCTCGGCCCGCACCGTGCGGTACGCCCTCGAACGCTTGGACGAGGTCGGCGTCGTCGAGGAGGACGTCTACTTCGCGGACGCCCGCCAGAACCTCTACGAGATCGCCGACGAGGCCGTCGAGGCCGAGGCCACCCCGTCGGACTAGAAGCCCCGCGCCAGGTAGTCCGACTCCCACTCGCCCTCCTCGTCGGTCGATTGCTCGAACTCGCTGCGCTTGACCCCCACGTACGAGTCGACCAGCGCGTCGCCCATCGCCGCCCGGAGCGTGTCGTCCCCGTCCAGGGCGTCGACGGCCGCCGCGAGCGTCGTCGGGAACCGCTCGCAGCCCCGCACCTCGCGCTCCTCCTCGTCCAGCGTGCCGGGGTCCCGGTCGAGCGGCTCGCCGGGGTCCAGTTCCCGCTCGATGCCGTCCAGCCCGGCCGCGAGCAGCCCGAACTGCACCAGGTAGGGGTTGGCGGTGTTGTCGACGGGCTTGAACTCGATGCGGGTGGTCGCCTCGGGGTCGGCCGTGTCGACGGAGGGCACGCGGACGGCGGCCTCGCGGTTGTCGTGGCCCCAGCAGACGTACGCCGAAGCCCACATCCCCGGCGCGAGGCGGTCGTAGGACTCGACGGTGGGCGCCGTCAGCGCCAGCAGCGCCG
>CAZUWC010000465.1:0-1701 GCA_964623935.1 uncultured Halobacteriales archaeon | reverse complement strand
TCTCGACGAAGGAGTCGATGGTCTCCAGGGGGTTGCCCGTGGTCTGGACGAACTCGGGCAGTTCCACCGGGAGGTCCTCCTCGGGGACGAGCACGGGACCGCACTCCTCGCAGTGGACGACGGGGATGGGCGTCCCCCAGTAGCGCTGGCGGGAGATGAGCCAGTCCCGGAGGCGGTAGGTCGTCTCGGCCTCGGCGGCCGCGAGGTCCGCGAGGAGGCGCTCGCGGGCGGCCGCGGAGGCGAGGCCGTCGTAGTCGCCGCTGTCGACGAGCATCCCCTCGCCGGTGTAGGGCTCGCCGGGGAGGCCGTCGGCGGAGCCGTCGACCGGTTCGACCACCCGCCGGACGGGGAGGTCCTGTGCCATCGCGAAGGCGTGGTCCCGTTCGTTGTGTGCCGGCACGCCCATGACCGCCCCGGTTCCGACGTCTTCGAGGACGTACGCGGCGACGTAGACGGGCAGTTCCGCGCCCGTCACGGGGTGGACGGCGGTCGCGTCGGTCTCGACGCCGGAGGTCCCCCCGCGGTCGTCCCTTCGGGCGGCGTCGACGTACTCGGCGACCGCGTCGTCCTCGGCGGCCAGCTCCGCGGCGAGGTCGTGACCCGGCGCGATCGCGAGGTAGGTCGCCCCGCAGATGGTGTCGAGGCGGGTCGTGAAGGCGTCGACGTCGCCGTGGCCCTCGACCTCGAAGGTCACGCGGGCGCCCTCGCGCTTGCCGATCCAGTTGCGCTGGATCTCTCTGACGCTGTCGGGCCACCCCTCGAGGTCGTCCAGCCCTTCGGAGAGGTCCTCGGCGTAGTCGGTGATGGTGAAAAACCACTGGTCGAGTTCGCGCCGTCCCACCGGCGTCTCGCAGCGCCAGCAGACCTCGGTCGCGTCGCCGGTGTGCCCGGCAGGCGCCGCGGCCGTACCGTCGCCGTCGTCGGTGTGGCTATCCGTGACTTCCTGCACCTGCGCGTCCGCCAGGACCGTCTCGCAGTCGGGACACCAGTTCACCTCGGCGGCCTCGTACTCGACGAGTCCCGCCTCGTAGAATTCGCGGAAAAAGTACTGGTTCCACTGGTAGTACTCGGGCCGGCAGGTGGTGATCTCCCGGGACCAGTCGTACCCGAAGCCCATGTCGGCCATGTCCTCGCGCATCTGTGCGATGCAGGCCTCCGTCCAGGACTCGGGGTCGGTGAAGCGTTCGTAGGCGGCGTTCTCGGCGGGCAGGCCGAAGGCGTCCCAGCCCATCGGGTGGAGGACGTCGTCGCCACACATCCGCCGGTAGCGCGCGTAGGCGTCCGTGATAGCGTAGTTGCGGACGTGTCCCATGTGGAGGGTCCCGGAGGTGTAGGGGAACATCCCCAGCACGTAGGTCGGGTCCTCGGCGTCGGCGAGTTCGTAGGCGTCCTCGCGGTCCCAGACGTACTGCCAGTATTCCTTGACTGCCTGCGAAGCGTACGTGCCACGGCGGGCCATGGTGCGTTGAGAGGCCTTTGCCACACACGGTGCAAAAGCCTGTGGGTCGCTCCCGCAACGCTACGAATCCCGGTCTGTGGCCGTCTCTGGTGTACACGAACGCCTCCGGTCGCTCTCTCGGAACTGTCGTGTGTAACTCCGTCGTCACTGTCGAGAACCGCCAGAAATCCCCCGGCCGCTCTCTAGGAATCTCTGAAGGAACGACGACGGTGACTGCTGACAGCCAGAAAGCCCCCGGCCGT
>CAZUWC010000464.1:0-1702 GCA_964623935.1 uncultured Halobacteriales archaeon | reverse complement strand
GCGACGAGTTCTTCGAGGGGGCGGGACGCCAGCGGGTTCAGGGTCTCGCCGGCTTCCTCGACGGCCGGCATCGCGGCGAATCCGATGCTCGCTTCGGGACCGCGGTAGGCGGTGAAGTTGTTCACGAGCGTCGCCTCGACGTCGAGCCCGAGCGCCTCGGGACTCTTGGTCACCTCCCAGGTCCCGGCGTCGAACAGCCTGTACTCGCGCTCGTCCGCGTTTTCGAGGGCGACCGGCGCCGCCTCGTACCGCCGATCGGTCAACCCACTGCAGCCGACGAGACTGCCCACCAGTCCTGTCGCGGCGAGCCCTCCCATCCCGCGCAGGAGACTCCGCCGCGTGAGGTCGTCGTCCGCGGTGTGCTCGCTCATCTACGCCACCTCCGCGGGGTCGAGCGAGACGTCGGACTGGATCCAGGCGTCCTCGCGTGCGGTGTCGTAGACGACGAAACTCCCGTCCAGCCTGATGCCGGCGTATCTGTGGTCGGTCGTGGTCGGTTCCTCGGGGTCGTGTGCGGTCGTGGTATCGCGCATCACACTCCCACATTGCCCCCATATCCAGGTATAAACCCCCGACACGACGCCCCAGTCGCCGTCAGTCCGGCCGGATTCGCTTGGATTTTGTACCGCCGCAGTGTTGCGTTTTTTCAGTATTCCGCCAGCTCCGGCGCTCAAAATGGCGAAAAGTTTTTATATTTGTTTTCATCGGCCGGTGGAACACCTCTGAGAACGAACGGGCCGGCCGACAGCTACGGTTCGTCGTCCGCGTGCTCGTACTTCCAGAGGAACTTCATGTCGCCTTCGAAGACCGTCGTGTCGTCCTGCTTGGTGACCGTCGCGTCGACGACCACGAATCCGGCGTCGTCCCGGGAATCGAGTTCGCGCTTCTCGGTAATCTCGTACTCGGCGGAGATGGTGTCGCCGATGTACAGCGGATTCGGGACATCCATGTAATTCATCCCCAGGAACGCGATGACGGTGCGTTCGACGACGCCGGTCCGCTGGAAGAGCCCTGTCGCGAGGACGAACGTCATCGGGCCGTGGGCGATGCGCTGGCCGTAGGGGCCCTCCTCCGAGTATTCCTTGTTCGTGTGGAGTTCGGTCCAGTCGCCGGTGAGCATCGAGTGCAACTGGAACTCGGTCTCGGTGACCGTCCGGCCGGCGCTCTCGAAGGTCCCGCCCACGTCGAGGTCCTCGTAGTAGTGTGGCTCGTAGCTGTAGGGCATGTGCGGGCCATCTCCCAGCGCGGATAAATACCTTTCCGACCCGCGGAATCGGTCGCCTTCCGCGCCGATTCGCTGCCCGAACCCGGGGACGACCAGCAGGCATTTGTCGACGGTGGCGAAACGTGACCTATGACGGAGGTACCCGATGAGGTCCGCGAGCGGATCACGTCGGACCCCTACTGTGAGCGACTGGGCATCGCGGTCACCCATCTCGCGCCGGGCCAGGCACGAACGGAGCTGGCCATCACGGAGGACCTGGTGAACTTCCACGGCACGCCCCACGGCGGGGCCATCTACTCGCTTGCCGACGCCGCCTTCGCCGCGGCCTCGAACTCACACGGCCGGACGGCGGTGGCTCTGGAGACGAACATCTCCTACCTGGAGGCCGTCGACGTCGGCGAGACGCTGACCGCGACCGCCGAGGAGACCCACGCCGCCGGCCGCACCGCCGAGTACGAGGTGGTCGTGACCGACGAG
>CAZUWC010000463.1:0-1705 GCA_964623935.1 uncultured Halobacteriales archaeon | reverse complement strand
CACGTATGGCGAGGGCAGGCGAAACGTCCCCGGAAGGCGTCGACCTCGATGGGATAGCCGACTATCTCGATGGAACCGAGGCCGTCTTTGCCGTTCTTTTTGGTTCCTCCGCTCGCGGGTCAACCGACGAAGGGTCGGATATCGATATCGCCCTCGGGTTTCCCGACGACATGGACGACCGCGAGCGGTTCCGTGCCCGGAATCGCATCGATGCCGGCCTCCAGGAGTACGCCGATAGATTCGTCGATGTGAGTGATATCGAATCGCTGCCGACACCGGTCGCACACAGGGCATTGCAGGAGGGTGTTGTCCTGGTTGGGGACGAACGACTCGTCGACGAGTGTCGAACACGCGTCCGAGCAGAGTACAGAGCGGACACAGAGGACCGAGAACGGGAACGCCAGGAGTTCATCGACCGCCTCGCTCGCGGGGAGACGTAGATGGTCGCTCAGTGGTTTCGACAGCGCGAGTCCGAAGACGATGAGTGAAGAAACCATCCGCCAGGTACTCACGGACACCCTCGATTCGCCGGTCGAGGTCGGCGAGTACCGCGGCGTCGAGGGCGTCTGGGCCCAGGTCGAGGTCGACCCGCGGGCGGACTACGAGGAGCGTCCGACTTCCCTGGCCTGTCGCGGGACGACCGTCCGGGAACTGAAGGTCCGGTTCGTCGCCACGACGGCCGACGAGGGGACGGTGCTTTCGGCCCTGCGGGACGTCGAATCGGCCACGCCCGCCGTCGGCGAGGTGTCCGCCGAGAACCACGCGCTCTCGGCGGGCGAGGAACTGTGGCCCCACATCCTCTATACCGACCTCGCGCTCTCGGAGGCGGCGTCGGTGCTGCGGGCGATAGAGCGTGAACCACTGCCGCGATTCTAGTCCCAGACGGTCGTTTCGCCGGAAAACGCCTCGTCGCTCGTGACGATGGCTTGCGTGTCCCGCACGCGGTGGCTGGCGATCAAGTGCGCGTCGTGGAGCGTGTGGTAGTCGACCAGGCTTCCCAGGACAGCGAGGTCGTGCTCGTCGGCCGGTGCCACCCGGACCGGACCATCCGTTACCAGTCCCTGGAGTACAGCGTCCGCGGACGTGTCGACTTCGACCCCCGCGATGGTCCCCTTGTTGACGGCTGTCCAGATCGCCTCGCTGACGGTCACCGTCGGTGCTTCGAGAGCGTCGACCCCACGTTCGGCACGCTCGAAGATGTCGTCCGCACGGCCGGGGAGCCTGTCGACGAGGTAGCGACTCATCGCGACGCTGTCGACCGTGTATCGCGTCATGTCGGCGACCACTCGTCCCGGCGTTTTTCCCGGATTTCGGCCGCCATCTCCCGGGCCATCTCCTCGCGCGTCTCGGCGGGTACCTCCTCGTCGACCAACATCCCCCGCCCTGCCGACTGCGTGGCCTTCCTCACTCTGAGACCGTCCTCTGTCCGCTCCCAGCGTACCTCGTCGCCCTCTTCGAGGCCGTACTCCTCGCGCAGCCGTTTCGGAATCGTGACCTGCCCCTTCCGCGTGATCCGTGTCGTCTCTGTTGCCCCATTGTCCGTGCTCATACCGAGTACTACGTCAGGTACTACTTTAGTGTTGGTGCCATCCACAGCGCGAGGACGGTGGCTGGGCTCGACCGCGCTATCAGTCGTCAGCCGCCGCTTCTGGCGCCGCGTCGGTCGCGACCAGCGGTTCGTCCAGCCCCAGCGCTTCGTCGGTCG
>CAZUWC010000462.1:0-1713 GCA_964623935.1 uncultured Halobacteriales archaeon | reverse complement strand
TCACTCCCCCCAGTAGAACCGGGGGGCGAGCGTCATGTACGCCAGCGCGGCCGCGAGCAGCACTCGGGGGAAGGCACGCCCGCCGACCACCGGCGCGAGGATGGCGCCCGCCTGGACGACGCCCATCGCCAGCGCGTCTCTTGCGGCGAGTTTTGGGTACGGGACCGGCGCGACCATCAGGACCGAGAGGACGACCCCGCCGGCCAGCAGGAGCGGGACGTTCGTCACGCCGGCCAGGTAGCCCGCCGCGAGGATGGAGGCCGCGAGCGTGTTCTGGATGCCCGGGCGGTTCTCGTCCTCGCCGACGTAGACGGTGTAGAGGGCGGTCCGGACGAGCGAGAAGACCACGACAACCGCGGGCACGGCCGAAGCCGCGAGCACCGCGACGACGCCGGGGTTCGGCGTCTCGGGCGGGAGCGCCAGGGAGATGGCCTCGAAAGTGGCGCCGAACAGGAACAGCGCGGGCGCGGCTCCGAAGGAGACGATGTCGGCCATCGAATCGAGGTAGGGACCGACTTCCGTGCCGCCGCGCGAGCGGGCGATGATGCCGTCGAGGCCGTCCGCGACGGCCGCCAGCAACACGAGTCGCGCGGCCGCCGAGGGGCCCAGCGTGACCGCCGCGACCATCGCAACCACCCCCACCGCCGCGTTGAGCAGCGTCATCACGTCGGCGAGACCCAACCGCTCGCGCACCCGGAGCGACATATCCGACCCGTCGGATGGGGGATATAAAGGGGTTGTCAGTCGTCCGCGGGCACGTCCAGCGGGACGTAGAAGCGTGCGGCAGTCACCAGGGTGCCGACCACGAGCAAGAGGAGTTCCCAGCCAGCCCGCACCACTGGGAAGATCCGTTCCGGGTCGGTCTCCTCGCCCCCCGGGTCGGGGTCGACGCCCGTCGAGAGGTTGACCTCCTGAGAACTGCCCACGCCCTCTGACTCGACGACCGACTCCTCGGGGCTCAGGTCGACGAACGTCTGGACGATGCCCCGCTGGTCGGAGAGTTCGAGTTTGCCGTCGAGCGTGTAGAACTGGTCGTGGAGTGGCCAGAGGGGGTTGACGACGCCGTTGACCAAATCGAGGCCGACCGACGAGACGGCGTACGCCAGCACCGACACCCAGGCGATGCGGACGCCGCGACGCCCCCACCGGTTCCTGACTATGGAGTGGGGACGAACCCTCGTGTCCACCCACAGCAAGGCTGCCAGGGCCGCGGGGATGACGAAGTTGTGCAACAGCGCCCGGTGACCGACGACGGTGACGAGCGCGAGAAACGCGTCGAGGTCGGGAAACGCCGTCACCCCGAGGACGACCAGCACCGACCGGCGGTCGAAGGCGCTCCCGAGGAGGGCGGCCGCGAGCATCCCCGAGAAGGCGAGGTGGACGACGGTCCCCGGCATACACCCGGATTCACGGGCGTGAGAATGAGCCTTGCGGTGGGCGGCGACTTTGCCCAGCGTCTCGGCTAATCGACCGCGCCGACGGGACGGGACGACCTTACGCGTACTGCTCGATCAGGCTCTCGAGCGTGTCCTGGTCCTGCAGGCCGACCAGTTCCTCGACCTGCTCGCCGTCCGCGAACAGTCCGAGCATCGGGATGCCCTGGACGCCGAACTCGCCGGCGATATCCTGGTGTGTGTCGACGTCGACCTTCGCGACGGCCGCGGGCGTCTCCGCGGCGATGGATTCGACGATGGGTTCGAGCATCTGGCAGGG
>CAZUWC010000461.1:0-1742 GCA_964623935.1 uncultured Halobacteriales archaeon | reverse complement strand
GCGTGCTGGAGCGGGTTCGACCAGACCCGGTCGCCGTGGGTCTCGACGACCGCCTCCGCGATTGTCGCGAAGCTGTCGTCGGTCGTGAACACCGAGAGGGTGTCGAGCAGCTCCGCCGCGACTCCCATGCTCGACGGCGTCGACTGGTCTGTGAGCTCCTGTGGGCGCGCGATCAGCGACTCCCCCTCGGCCGGCGTGAAATAAAGCGTTCCGTTGGGTTCGTCCCAGAACTCCCGCTCGATGGCACGGGCGAGGTCAAGGGCGAAGGCGAGGTGCTCGACCGCACCGGTCGCCTGGAAGAGGTCGAGTGCACCCCGCCCGAGGAAGGCGTAGTCCTCGAGGTAGCCGTCGATCTTCGTCACGCCGTCCTTGTAGCGGCGCTGGAGCCGGCCCGCGTCGGCGTCCCAGAGCTCGTCACGGCAGAACTCGAGGGCCTCGGTAGCGGGCTCCGCAAGCGACTCGTCGGCGACGATGGCTCCCTCGGCGAACGCCGAGATCGTGAGCCCGTTCCAGCTCGCCAGCACCTTCTCGTCGCGTGGCGGCCGCGGGCGGTCGTCTCTCGCCGCCGCCACCTCCTGTCGTGCCTGATCCAGGACCTCACCGACCTCGTCCTCGTCCATCCCGTGCTCGTCGGCGAGGTCCCCGACCGACTCCTGGATTGTCAGAACCGTCGTACCCTCGAAGTTCCCGCGGGCGGTGACGCCGTAACGGTCGCAAAACAGCGCCGCGGCCTCCTCGTCGGCGACGGCGTCCTCGACCTCGTCGGGCGTCCAGACGTAGAACGCCCCCTCCTCGCGCCCGCCGCCCTCGGTCTCGCTCTGTGCGTCGAGGGTGCTGAAAAAGCCGCCGTCCTCGTGGGTGAGCTCCCGCTGGATGAAGTCGAACGTCTCCGACGCAACGGCCAGGTACCGCTCCTCGCCGGTGACCTGGTAGCCGGCGAGGTACGCCCGCGGCAGTTCGGCGTTGTCGTACAGCATCTTCTCGAAGTGCGGGACCGTCCAGTCGCGGTCGGTCGCGTAGCGGTGGAACCCGCCGCCGACGTGGTCGTACATCCCGCCGCCGGCCATCGCGTCGAGCGCCTCGGTCGCGACCTCCCTGTAGGCGCCGCGCTCGGTCCGGTTGTAGGCCCGCAACAGCAGGTGGATCCGACCGGTCTGGGGGAACTTCGGCCCCGATCCCCAGCCGCCGTGGTCGCGGTCGGCGGCCCGAACCGCGGCTTTGGCGGCCGTCTCTGCGACGTCCGCTTCGGGTTCGCGGGGCTCGTCGGGGACCGACTCGAGTTCGCCCGAGAGCGCGTCTGTCCACTTCTCGGCGCGGCTCTCGATCTGCTCGCGCTCCTCCGGATCCGACCAGCTCCCGGAGATATCCGAAAGCAGTTCGAGGAAGCCGGGCATCCCTCGCTTTTGTTCCTTCGGGAAGTACGTCCCGACCTGGAACGGCCGCTGGTCGGGCGTCAGCCACACAGACAGCGGCCAGCCGCCGCGGCCGCTGACCTGCTGGCAGATGGTCTGGTAGATCCGGTCGACGTCCGGCCGCTCTTCCCGGTCGACCTTGATCGGGACGAAGTTCTCGTTGAGGTGCGCCGCCACCTCCTCGTCGGCGAAACTCTCGTCGGCCATCACGTGACACCAGTGACACGCCGAGTAGCCCACCGACAGGAAGATGGGGACGTCCCGCTCTTGTGCCTCCTGCAGGGCCTGCTCGTCCCAGGGCTGCCAGTGGACCGGGTTGTCGGCGTGATC
>CAZUWC010000460.1:0-1744 GCA_964623935.1 uncultured Halobacteriales archaeon | reverse complement strand
ACGTCGCGACGTACAGCCACGGCGAGAACGCCTTCGCCGACAAGTACCGCCGGCTGTTTCGCGCGCTGGACCTCGTCGAACCCCACGTCCGAGAGGACGGTCAGGCGCTGGTGTTCGTCTCCTCGCGCCAGGACACCGTCCAGGCCGCAAAGAAGACCCGCGACGAACTGGCCGAGCGGGACGTCCCCGTCGGCGCGCGGGGCGACTACGACTTCCACACCGACGCCGCCGACCTCGAAAACGACACCCTCCGCCAGTCCGTCCTGGACGGCGTGGGCTTTCACCACGCCGGCCTCTCGCGGAGCGACAAGGACCGGGTCGAGGCGTGGTTCCGCGATGGGAAGATCCGGATCCTGTTCTCGACGTCGACGCTCGCGTGGGGCGTGAACCTCCCCGCGCGGTGTGTCGTCATCCGGGACACGAAGTACCACGACCCCCTGGAGGGGGAGGTCGACATGAGCCCGCTGGACGTCCTCCAGATGCTCGGCCGTGCGGGCCGGCCGGGCTACGACGACCGCGGGTACGCCTGGGTGGTCTGTGACCGCTCGGACACCAGCAGGTACCGGCGGCTCCTCTCGGAGGGCAAGTCCATCGAGTCCCGACTGGCCGACGTCGAACGCGGTGCCCGGGGCGGCGAAAACGGTGACGACGAGGCCGTCGCGACGGACCTGGCGGTCCACCTCAACGCCGAAATCGCGCTGGGGACCGTCGGGGACATCGAGGACGCGATGGACTGGCTGGAGACGACCTTCTACTACGTCCGCGCCCAGCGCGAGTCGGGGTACGTCGCCGGCGCGGAGTTGCGCGACCGCGTCAGCGCGACCCTCTCCGGGCTGGTCGACCAGGAGTTCGTCGAGACCGAGGGCCTGGCGGTCGAACCGACGCCGCTCGGGCGCCTCGCCTCGGATTTCTACCTCGATCTGGAGACCGCCGGCCGCTTTGCCGACCTCGCCGACCGGACGTCGTTCGACACCTTCGATGTCCTCCGTGCAGTCGCGGGCGCACCCGAATTCGAGAGTGTCAGCACCCGGAGCGACGAGGCGGACGCGGTCGACGCCGTCCTGGGGGACCGCGCCGCGGACCTGGCGGACGGCCCACGGAAGGTGCTGGCCATCTGCCGGGCGGCGATGGACGGCACCACGCCCGCGGCGTTGCGCAGTGACGCCTGGGTCATCCGGCAGAACGCGCTCCGCCTGCTCGCGGCGCTGCGGGCCATCGTCGACCGCTTTGGCGGCGCCCGCCGGGCCAACCTGGTCTGTCGCGTCGCGGCCCGCGTCGAGGACGGCGTCAGCGAGGACGCGGTCGGGCTCACGGCGGTCGACGGCGTCGGTGCCTCCCGCGCGGGCACGCTCGCAGCCGCGGGATTCACCACGCCGGCCGACGTCGTCGCGGCCGGGTCCGACCGGATCGGGGCGGCCGGCATCGCCGATGGCGTCGCCGAACGGGTCGTCGAGAGCGCCCGCGAGTTGCCCGCCGTCGAGGTCGACTGGGGGTCGCTCCCATCGAGTGTCGGTGCGGGCGAACGGGAACTCCACGAGGTGACCGTCCGCTCGACCGCCGGCGATGCCCGCGCCGGCGTCCGCGTGACCGTCAACGGCAACGAGATGACCGGCAAGGACTGCTATCTCGGGACGACGACGGTTCCGGTCGCGCTGTTCGGCGGCGACGTCGCGGAACTGGAAATCGCCATCGAGGTGGCGTTTCCGGAACTGCCGCTGGCACCCGTGCGGGAGACGCGGACGGT
>CAZUWC010000459.1:0-1752 GCA_964623935.1 uncultured Halobacteriales archaeon | reverse complement strand
CCGCACGACGTGACGCGGTTGAAACGGTAAATCGTTACAGCAATCACTATCACCGCCAGTCGTAGACGGCGACGGGCTGGTCCGACCGGGCCGAGCGGCCGTAGGGGTTGCGCCGCTCGCTGCGGTCGAGGCGCCGGGCGAGGAGGCCGTCCTTGACGCCACGGACGGTGTTGACCGCGACGTCGCGGCCGCCAGCCAGCCAGACCGAGGGGCCCTGCTCGCCGCCCAGTACGGCCCGCAATTCGGCGAGGCCGTCGGCGCCGGCGTGGCGACACACCCGGCGCAGGACCGTCGGACGCAGCCCGTAGTTCTTCACGAGGCGGTAGGACAGCGAGCGGTACTTCCAGCCCGGGTCCGAGTCGCGCTCGCCGCCGTCGGCACCCAGCTCGCGGCGGACGCTCATGCGGTCGTCCCACTCGACGGCGAACCCGGCGCCTGCGAGGCGGTGGGCGAAGTCCCGGGCGCCCCCGACGTCGAGGTACTCGTCGAACCCGTCGAGCGCCGTCAGCGGTTCGCGGCGCAGTGCCACGTTGCCGGCGTTGAAATAGGTGACCTCCCGGCCCTTGATCGACCTCGATTCCGGCTCCTCGGTCACCAGCCCCGCGCGGAGCTGCGTGTTCGTCGGCCCTGTGACGGCGTCGGCCGACCGGAGCCCGTTCCTGATGGCCCGGCCCCACTCGTCGGCGACACGGAGCCGGTGGTCGACGAAGGCGACGGCGTCGCCGGTGGCGTGGTCGACGCCGATGTTGCGCGCGGCGTTGATCGTCCGGTCGGCGACCTCCACGAGGACCTCAACGTCCGCCCGCGCTTGAACCATCCCCGAGGTTCCGTCGACCGACGGGCCGTTCACGACCACGGTCTCGGCGTCGGGCACTCGCTCGGCGAGCGCGTCCAGACAGCCCGCGAGTTCCTCGCGAGCGTTCAGTGTCGGGACGACCACCGAGAGCTCCATACGTCTCTGTAGCACTCCCGAGATTTAAAAAGGCCGCGGGGCAGTCACACCCTGGCGTCCCAGTAGGAGACCGACGCCAGCCGGCGTCCCACCGGCGACTCGCCGAGGGTGGTGTCGACGGACCGGAACGCCGAGGCGACGCCGTTGGGAATCTTCCGGTAGAAGCCGTAGGGGAACACCCAGTCGTGCTCGGCGTCGGCCAGTTCCAGTCCGACGTCGGCCAGCAGGCGGTCGACCTCGCGGGGTGAGTACAGCCGCGACCCCATCGGGAGCGCCCAGTTGTACGCCGACCGCGTCGAGAAGCGGTTGAACGTGTCGAAGAAGACCTGTTCCCGGGAGACACGCTTCATCTCCGAGAGAAACGAGGCGGGGGTGTCCGCGAGGTGGAAAAAGCGCATCGCGAACACCGAGTCGAACGCGTCGTCGGGGAAGGGCAGCCGGCCGGCGTCCCCGCGCATGAACGCCAGGCGGCCCTCGACGTCCGCGGACTGGGCCTTCTCGCGGCCCTGCCCGAGCATCGCCGCCGAGATGTCCAGCCCGGTCGCCTCGGCCCCGCGCTCGGCGAGCGTCACGGTAAAGCGCCCCGTCCCGCAGGCGATTTCGAGGATGTCCCTGTCCTCGACCGGGCCGAGTGCGTCGAGGACGGCCCGTTTCTCGCGGTCGTCGATCAGCCGTCCCCCGCGGGAGAAGCGCTTGTCCTCGTAGGCCGCCGCGACGTCGTCGGCCTGGTACCACTCCTCGCCCTTCACTGTATCCGGTGGACGCTGGCCGGGGATAAAACGGTATTGACTGCGCCTCGA
>CAZUWC010000458.1:0-1762 GCA_964623935.1 uncultured Halobacteriales archaeon | reverse complement strand
CCGCCTCCGAGTCGACGTCCTGGTGGAGTTCGATGGCCTCCCGGAGCTGCCAGCCCACGGTGTACACTGGGTTCAGCGCCCCCTGGGGGTTCTGGAAGACGTGACTCACCTGGCCGCCCCGCAACTCCCGGAGTTCCGTCTCGGTCATCTCGGTGACCTCGCGGCCGTCGACGCGGATCGACCCCTCGGGGATGTAGCCCGGCGGGCTCCGGAACAGCCGCGTGATCGACTCGCCGGTGACGGTCTTGCCCGAGCCGCTCTCGCCGACGAGCGCGACGGTCTCGCCCCGGTCGACGTCGAAGCTGATCCCATCGACCGCCCGGACGGTCCCCTCGTCGGTGTCGAAGTACGTGTGCAGGTCCGAGACGGAGAGGAGCGGGCCCGACTCGCTCATTCCTCGCCGGCCTCCTGTCGCGGGTCCAGGGCGTCGCGGAGGGCGTCCCCGAGGAAGTTGAACGCGAGGATGGTCAAAAAGAGGAAGACGCCGGGCAGCGTCGAGATCCACCACGCCCTGTCGAGGTCGGTCCGCCCGTCGGCGATGATGTCGCCCCAGGAGGGGATTGTCGGGTCGCCCAGCCCCAGGAACGCGAGCGCGGCCTCGGCGAGGATCAGCCCCGGGATCACGAGCGTCGCGGCCGTGATGACGCTGTTGGAGACGTTCGGGAGGAGGTGCCGGCGGATGGTCCAGCGGCTCGAGGCCCCGGCGCTCTCGGCGGCCATGATGTAGGCCTCCTCGCGGCGCTGGAGGGCCTCCGAGCGGACGATGCGCGCGATTCCGCCCCACCCGAGGACGCCGAAGATAATGATCATCAGAAAGAGGCTGGACCCGAACAGGAAGACGACCAGCAGGTACAGGAAGAAGGTGGGGAAGGTGATCTGGATGTCGACGTACCGCATCAGCACCTCGTCGACGTACCCGCCGAAGTACGCCGCCGAGAGGCCGACGCTCGCGGCGATCACCAGCTGTAGCAGCATGGGGATGAGGCCGACCTGCATGCTGATCTCCATGCCGTAGATGACCGAGACGAGGATGTCCTTGCCCTGGTGGGTCGTCCCGAAGGGGTGGGCCCAGGTGCCGTGACACAGGCCGTCGCCCACCGGGCCGACACAGTCGATGGGGACGGTATTCGGGACGGTCCCCCAGACGGGTGGCTGGTACTGGAGCAGGGGCTGGACCTCCGGCGGGCTGACGAAGCGGGGGACGACCAGCCCGATGAGCAGGATTACTGCGAGGTAACACAGCGCGATGACGGCGGCCTTGTTCTTCCTGAACTCCCGCCAGTAGTAGCGGGTCATCCGCGGGTTCTCGTAGAGCGGGACGACGACGTAGAAGACGCCCACGAGCAGGGTCAGCGACCACAGCCAGTCGACCCCGTCGACCGTGCCGACGACGGCGAACTCGGCTGGACCCGATTCGGGTACCCAGGCGGGCGTCCCGACCGCACTCGGGGTCGCCCCGCTCGCGAACCCGACGAGGCGGGTGTAGACCGCGTTCGCGTACCGCGCGTACAGGTCCAGTCCGAGCGCGACCGAGTAGAGGCCGACCGTGGCCAGCCACGCGAGTTGCCAGCGCGACCGGGAGCCGCCCGCGGCCTCGATCTCCTCCCAGTCGATCTCCTCGAAGGTCGCTCCGCCCCCGTCGGTCTTCTCCTCGGGTCCCGACATCAGCGATCACCGTAGTCGATGCGGGGGTCGAGCACGACGTAGGCGATGTCCTGTGCGAGGTTGCCGATGATGGCGATGAACGTCGGGACGAACACCG
>CAZUWC010000457.1:0-1762 GCA_964623935.1 uncultured Halobacteriales archaeon | reverse complement strand
CGAAGTGGGCGACCGGCTGGAAGTTGATCGACTCGACGACGTCGGCGTTGTCGAGGGCGAACCGGACGATGTCGCCGAGTTCGTCGTCGTTGACGCCGGGCACGACCGTCGGGACGAGCACGACCGGCAGGTCGGCCTCGCGGCAGGCCTCGATCGCGGCGTGTTTCTCCTCGCAGAGGTCCACCTCGCGCAACGCCTCGTAGGTCTCGGCGGTGAGGCCGTCGAACTGGAGGTACAGCGCCGTCACGCCGGCCTCGGCCAGGCGGTCCGCGTACCCGTCCTCGTTGGCGAGGCGGATCCCGTTGGTGTTGACCTGGACGTGGTCGAACCCCATCTCGGCGGCCCGCTCGACGAGTTCGGGCAGGTCATCGCGCACCGTGGGTTCGCCGCCCGAGAACTGGATGGGGCGTGTGCCGGCCTCCGATTTGACCACTTCGAGCAGTGCGACGACGTCCTCGAAGGCGCGCTGTTTCCCGCCGGGGCCCGACCCCGCGAAACAGTACGAACACGAAAGGTTGCAGTCCTGTGTCACCTCGACGACCGCGAGGCAGGCGTGGTCGCCGTCGACGGTGAGGTCGCCGTCGGCGCCGTACTCGGGGTCGAGGTCGGACGCCCACTCCCAGTGGTCGAGCGACCCCCACACCTCCCGGCTGGCCGTCCCGTGGTCGGGACAGGTCCGGGTGAGGTACACCGCGTCCTCCTTCGCCTCGTACCGCCCGGGCACCCGCTCCAGACAGTCCGGACAGAGGCTCGTCGTCTCCGCCAACTGCTCCGCGTCGGAGTCCGTACTCATGGTCCTGGCCAAGGGGGTTCCCGACGTAAAGCTACCCCGCGTGTGTACGCTCGCTGCCAGGTCCGTCCGTGTGGCGGTGTATGCACCGGTCCCGCCAGCGCGGGGAACCCTTTTTTCCCGTCTGGCCGTCGTCTCGGACATGGCCACAGCCGTCACCGACGCCGACGGGGGCACCGACGCCGAGGGAGGAACGGGCGCGGACGCGAGCGGCGGCACAGCCGATGTGTCGCGGACGGATTCGACCCCGGTTCCGGACCTGACCCCGACCGAGGCCGCCCAGGAGTTGCTGGTCGCCTACAGGACCGGCGACGACCCGGACCCCTACCTCGCGGCGCTCGCGGACTTCGAGGAGGCCGACCTGCGACGGGTCCAACGGGACCACGACACGGCGCTGGCGTTCTGGCTGAACTGCTACAACGCGGGCACCCAGCGCCTGCTCGCCGAGCGGCCGGAACTCTACGAGAGTCCGCTCCGGTTCGTCCGCTTTTTCGGTGCTCGCTGTCTCACCGTCGCCGGCACGGGGCTGTCGCTGGACGACATCGAACAGGGCATCCTGCGCGCCCGCTCGAAGTACGGCCTGGGGTACCTGCCCCGCCTGGTGGTCGACACCTTCGAGGTGCTGTACCGCCTCGACGACCTCGATCCGCGGCTCCACTTCGCCCTGAACTGCGGCGCGGCCAGTTGCCCGGCGATCAGGGCCTACGAGCCCGATGCCGTCGACGACCAGCTCGAGTTGGCGACCGAGGTTTACCTCGACGCGACCGTCGAGTACGACCCCGAGTCCGGGACGGTCCGGGTGCCCCGTGTCTTCCTGTGGTACCACGGCGACTTCGGCGGCTCGGGCGGTATCCGCCGGCTCCTCCGCTCCTACGGCGTCATCCCGGCCGAGGCGGCCCCCCGGGTGCGGTACCAGTCCTGGGACTGGTCGCGGGCCGGCGGGAAGTTCGTCGAGTGATACTGTCGGCTATA
>CAZUWC010000456.1:0-1770 GCA_964623935.1 uncultured Halobacteriales archaeon | reverse complement strand
CCGAGCGAAGCGAGGCGAACGCAGTCGAGCGGCCGGGGGCTTTCTGGCTGGTCGCGGCAATCGCGCAAGCGGCACAGACAACAGTTCCTAGACGTCCGCAACCGACGTCAAGACCAACAGACACCCTCAAACAGCGTCACCTACAAGCGGCCCTCGCCCCAAGAGAGCGTATGAAGGTCATCGCCATCGTCGGTCCGTCGGGGTCGGGCAAGACGACACTCGTCGCGCGCCTGGCCGACCGCCTGGCCGAGCGGGGAACCGTCGGGACGGTCAAGCACCTCACCTGCGAACCGGACCTGGACGTCGAGGGCACGGACACGGCGCGCCACCGGAACGCGGGCGCCGAACTGACCGTCGGCATCAGCGACGACGCCGGGTGGTTCGCGACCGGCGACTCGCTGTCGCTGGACGACGCGCTCGACCGCCTGGCCGTCCCCTGTGACTACGCCGTCGTCGAGGGGTACAGCGAGGTCCCCCTGCCCCAGATCGCTCTGGGCGGGGACGGCGGCGAGGACGTCCGCCTCTCTGCGCCCGAGGCCGACGCGGTCGACATCGAGGAGGCGGTCGCGGCGATCGAGGCGACCGACCCCCACGAGACCCTGGAGTCGCTGGTCGCCGAGGTGAAGGCCTCGCCCCGGGAGGACCGCGCGGGCGCCATCGCCACCTTCACCGGGCGGGTCCGCGCGAAGGAGGGCCCCGACGACGACCCCACCGAGTACCTGGAGTTCGAGCGCTACGACGGCGTCGCAGGGGAGCGCATGCGGACGCTCAGGGAGGAACTCGAGGCGCGGGAGGGCGTCCACGAGGTGCGCCTCCACCACCGGACCGGCGTCGTCGAGGCCGGCGAGGACATCGTCTTCGTGGTCGTGCTCGCGGGCCACCGCGAGGAGGCGTTCCGGACCGTCGAGGACGGCATCAACCGCCTCAAGGACGAGGTACCGCTGTTCAAGAAGGAGGTCACCGTCTCCGAGACGTTCTGGGCACACCAGCACCAGGTCTAGCCGGTGCCGGACGCACTGCCACGGAAGCCGTCTACGCCTCCGCTTCGTCGGCCTGCAGGACCTCGATGTCGACCTCGCGTTCGTCGACGCCGATCCGCGCGAACTGCGTGCGGACGTGGTCTCTGGCGGCATCGAGCGCGCGCTCGCGGGTCTCGAACCCCCGCGGCAGGGGTTCCTCGAACGCGACGCGGAGTTGCCGGTCGCCCACCTGCTGGCGCTGGCCGCCGCTCTCTACCTCGTAGAAGCCGTCACAGACCCAGGTGTACGGCGCCGAGCCGTCGGGCGCGCCCCTGAACTGCGGGGCGCGCTCCCCGCGTTCGTAGAGTGTCCCCGTCAGTGCCGTGCCCGCGGCCCGACCGCGCACGAGTAGCATGTCCCCTACTACGCGTGGGGCGAACAAAAGCCCGCCGGGAACGGCTCTCATCCAACTGCCCGGCCGAGTCCGTCGCCGACCCTCGCGGTGCCGGCAACAATGTCCTATATATACCGGTGGACGTAAGCAATGATATATTCAGCCCGGGACAGAGAAGGGCTGAGAAGTATCAAACGTTACGTCCACCGGTATAAATGCACGGGTGGGTGTGGTACGACCGCACACTGCCGGGTTAGTTACTATACGTAACCGTCCGTTTGTGGAAGTGCAATGGCAACCGAATCAGTCTCGCTCCCACGCGAGTCACCGGAGCACATCGAATCGACCGTCAGTTCCATCAAGAAGATGTTGAAGGTCGGCGCCGTCTTCGCGGTGGTCGGGTACCTGCTGATCGGG
>CAZUWC010000455.1:0-1777 GCA_964623935.1 uncultured Halobacteriales archaeon | reverse complement strand
ACCGTCACTCGAAGAGGCCCTCGACGTCCGCCTCGCGGCCGGCGCGCCGGCTCACGTGGTCCGCGAGGCGCTGGAAGACGACGCCTCGGTTCTCGGGCTCGCGGACGAAGTCGAACAGGAAGGTGACGAACGGACTCTCGGACTTGCCGGCCTCGAGGTCGGCACGGGCGAACGCCGCGGCGCGTTCGATCGTCTCCTCGTCGTACCCCGCCTCCTCGGCGAGGACCTCTGCCGCGACGCAGGTCGGCTCGAACCCCAGGTCCGACGGCGCGAGGACCTCGCCACGGTGGGACAGCGGGAGTGGTTCGCGACGCTCGACGAGCGCCGGGTCCGCGGCCAGCGTCGCGAGAGACTCGCGGACGTCGCCGACGTTCACCTCGCGGTACCCGGCGGGGAGGTCGGCGAGGTACTCGCGGGCGCTGTCGGCCAGGCCGGTCGCGCCCGACCAGTTGCGGTTCCGTGCGTGGTAGACGGCGGCGGTAAACTGGATGAGTCCGTGGAGGAACCGCTCGTCGTCCGTGCCCGTCTCCAGGCCGAGCCAGTGGTCCTCCCAGGCATCGTGGGCGGCGTGGTGGCCGCCGGCGTTGTAGACGGCGACGCCCGCCCGGAGGTGTGGCTCCATGCGGCCGCGTTCGGACCCCGCGGGCAAAACTCCCGGGGCGGCGTTATCGTTATCAGCCTGGGGACGAATGTCTCAGCCGACACGCGTCGCCCGCCGGCGCAGAACAGACAGATGTCGGATTCCTCGCTCGGCCTCCCTGCCTCGCGCGAGTACGCCCGTGCGGCGCTCGCCGTCTGCTGTCTGCTGGCGGTCGTGCTGGCCGCCGTGCTCGTCCCGGCACTCGTCGGCGGGGGCGGCCTCGCCGGCAGCCCCGCCAGTTCGCTGTTCCCCGGCGACGCCCTGAGTACCGGGGCCGGGGAGTCCGGGACCAGCGGGAGCCAACCCGGCGCCGAACCCGGCGAAGTGCCGGGCTCCGGGACGGCAGGCGGGAGCGGGGGCGGGAGCGGTCTCGGTGCGCTGAACCCCGGCGACAGGACCGACGTCGGCGGCGCCGTCGACACCGGCGGGAACCCCTACCAGTCACAGGAGACGGACGTCCACCTGACCGTCGAGAGTTCCGAGCCGGCCTACTGGCGGACCGGTTCCTACGGCCGGTACACCGGTTCGGGGTGGGAACAGACCGGCGACCCACAGCCCTACGACGGGGAGATAGAGACCCGGGGGATGCGGGGCGAGCGCACCGAGTACCGCGTGACGCTGGAGCGACCGGCGACGGCGGTCCCGACGGTGTGGCGCCCGGTCAGCGTCGATGGGCTCTCTGGGCTGGAAGTCACCGACGGGCGTGCAGTCCGGGCGACGGGACGCCTCGAATCCGGGACGTCCTACAGCGGGACGAGCTACCGGGCGCCGCGGGACCCCGAAGTGTTGCGCACGACGGCGAAGGACTACCCTGCCGACGTCGCCCAGCGGTACGCCGAAACCGACCGGGAGGTCGCCGACCGGGTCGAGCAAAAGGCCGACGAGATCACCGCCGACGCCGACAACCCCTACGACGAGGCCCGCGCCATCGAGTCCTGGCTGGAGTCCAGCAAGGAGTACTCCCTGAACGTCTCCCGGACCAGCGACACCATGGCCGAGACGTTCATCTTCGAGATGGACCGGGGCTACTGCGAGTACTTCGCGACGTCGATGGTCGTGATGTTGCGCTCGCAGGGGATTCCCGCCCGCTACGTGGTGGGCTACTCGACGGGCCAGCAGGTCGCCCCCGACACCTAC
>CAZUWC010000454.1:0-1780 GCA_964623935.1 uncultured Halobacteriales archaeon | reverse complement strand
AGGACCTCCGCGAGCGCGTCGACAACGTGATCTGCGTGCGTTTTTTCGATCGTCAGCGGCGGCAACAGCCGCACCACGGTCCGGCCGGCGGGAAGTGCCAGAATCCCGTGGTTCAGCGCCAGTTCCTTCAGAATCCGGTTCGCGCCGCGCTTGACCTCGATACCGACCATGAGCCCCTCGCCACGGACCTCGCGTGCGGCCTCGCCCAGCCGTTCGTCCAGTTGCCCACGAAGGTACTCACCGATGTCGGCGGCGTGGGCTGGCACGTCCTCCTCGACGATGGTCGAGACAGTCGCCTCGGCCGCGGCGGAGACGACGGGGCCGCCGCTGAACGTCGAGGCGTGGTCGCCGTACTCCTCGGTGATCCACTCCCGGCACAGCGTCGCGCCGACGGGCAGGCCGTTGCCCAGTCCCTTGGCGGCGGTGAGCATGTCGGGTATCACGTCCGCCCACTCCGAGGCCCAGAGCGTCCCGGTCCGGCCCATCCCTGTCTGGACCTCGTCGAAGATCAGGGCCGCACCGTTCGTCGCGGTTTCGACGCGTGCGGTCTGGAGGAACTCCTTGCTTGCCGGGTTGATCCCGCCCTCGCCCTGGATGGGTTCGACGATGACTCCCGCCGTTTCCTCGTCGATCGCCTCCGCCATGGCGTCGGGGTCGTCGTAGGGGACGAACTCGACGTCGCCGACCAGCGGCTCGTAGGGTTTCTTGTACTTGTTCTTCCAGGTGGTCGAAAGCGAACCCATGGTACGGCCGTGAAAGCCCTGCATGGTGGCGACGAGCTTCGAGTTCCCCGTCGCCGCGCGGGCGAACTTCAGCGCCGCCTCGTTGGCCTCGGTCCCGGAATTGCACAGCCACGTGTAGTCGATATCGCCGGGCGCCGTCTCGGCCAGCCGCTCGTAGAGCGCCGTCCGGGTCTCCACCGGGTAGGAGGCCTGCACGTAGGTGAGCCGCGAGAGCTGGTCCGACACGGCAGACTGGACCGCCTCGTGACCGTGGCCCAGCGGGACGCAGGCGTAGCTGGCGCCCATGTCCAGGTACTCGGTGCCGCTGTCGTCGTAGAGGTAGGGGCCGTCACCCTCGACGATCCGGATGGGTTTCTCCGAGAAGACGAAGCCGCTCACGCCTCTGCACCCCCGTTCGTCTCGCCGTCACCCTCGCCGCTCTCCTCGTCACTGGACAGTGCCGACGGATACACGTGCGTGCCGTCACCTTCGAGCGCGGTGGCGACCGGCCGCTCCAGGTTCGCGTCGGCGACGACGACTTCGGACGCACCACCGTCCAGCGCCTCGCGGATGGCCATGACCTTCCGGCCCATGAAGCCCTCGGCGGCCGCTTCCATGCGCTCCCAGTCGGCGGGCGTCTCGACGGTCCGGATCAGGGTGTCGCGGTCCTCGGGGTCTTCGAGGATGCCCGGAACGTCCGTCAACAGCACGAGCGTCGCGTCGAGTTCGCCGGCGATGGCCGCGGCCGAACGGTCGGCGTCCGTGTTGACCGGCGTGATGTCTCGCGGCTCGTCGCCGCTCGACCTATCCGAGGCGCTCCGCGCCTCGCTGTCGTCCGCCCCGGCCATCGGCGGGCTCACGACCGGCGTGTAGCCCTCGGCAAGCAACGTCTCCAGCAGGTCCGCGTTGACTTCCTTCAGCGATCCGGAGTGGTCGCCCCGGCGGATCTTCCGCTTGCCGTCTTCCATGACCCGCACGGCCGACTTCCGGGGGCCGTGCAGGAGTTTCCCGTCGACGCCCGACAGCCCCACCGCGTCGACGCCGCGGCTCTGCAGGCT
>CAZUWC010000453.1:0-1780 GCA_964623935.1 uncultured Halobacteriales archaeon | reverse complement strand
TACACCCGCTTGTCCGCAACCTCGAGCGCGACGTGGTCGACGGCGGTCGCTCCCTCGCCCTCGTCGGCGTGTCCGCGTTCGATCAGGTCGGCGTCGAAGAACTCGCAATAAAAGGCCAGGCTCTCCTCGATGTCCGCGACCTTCAGTGCGACGTGGAAGAACGAACTGGGCTGCATAACTCCGACTGTGGCGCGACCGGCAAAAGGGTGGTGTGGGGTATCTCGCGTTCAGCAGTTGTCGTCGATCCACTCGACCCACTTTTCGAAATCGTCGGCACCACACTGTTCGGCAATCGAGCGGTACGTATCCTGAGAGATCTGGTCGGCATCCTTCAGCGGGACAGTGACGACGCGAACCTCACCCGTATCCGGGTGTTCGTAGCGGAGTTTGACGTGACTGCCGGTGCGCCCCATTGGCCGGTACTTTTTCGATCGGAGGGCTCTGACAATCTCGCGTCCCGAAAAATCCGCATAGACCATCCTACAGCCACGGCGGGGGCGAATCGTCCTTGTCGACTTCGCCGGGTTCGATCCCGATCCCCCGGAGGAACTCCCCTTCGTCTTCGATCGGTTCCCCGCCACCCTCGTGCAAATGAAGCGCCTCTGCGAGCATCGCCAGCGCCTCGGACTTCGACTCGCCACACGACGCGACACCCGTCTCGATGTCGCGCGCAGTCACGAGGTCG
Organism: uncultured Halobacteriales archaeon; assembly: GCA_964623935.1. GTDB lineage: Archaea > Halobacteriota > Halobacteria > Halobacteriales > Haloarculaceae > SW-9-67-25. The sequence continues at coordinate 1,095 of CAZUWC010000453.1, read as the reverse complement.
TCCTCGTAGGTGAACTCGACACCTTCTTCCGGACGATCCTCGGCGGTACTGCTCATCGCGACCGCATACGTCGAGTCGGTGTATAAGCATTTGGTCGCAGGACACAACCGGTCCGGCAATTCCCGCGCGCCGAGAGAGAACGACACGGCTTTCTATCACTGCACGAATCCCGACGTATGGACAGGACACGCCGGCCACGCCGCCTGCGGAAGGACGGCGTCCGGTCGCTGGTCCGCGAGACCGACCTGGCCGCGTCGGACCTCGTGGCGCCGGTGTTCGTGGACGCGACGACGGACGAGCGCCGGCCAATCGAGTCGATGCCGGGCCACGAGCGCGTCCCGGTGGCGGAGGCGGTCGCCCGCGTCGAGGAGGTCCGCGAGACCGGCGTCGAGGCGGTCATCCTGTTTGGCGTCCCCGAGTCCAAGGACGAACGCGGCTCGCGCGCCTGGGCCGAGGACGGCGTCGTCCAGCGGGCCACCCGCGCCATCACCGAGGAGACCGACGCCTACGTCATCACGGACGTCTGTCTCTGCGAGTACACCAGCCACGGCCACTGCGGGGTGCTGGAGGAGGCGGCCGCGACGGCACCCGCCCTCACCGTCGAGAACGACGAGACGCTCGACCTGCTCGAACGGATCGCCGTCTCGCACGCCCGCGCCGGCGCGGACATGGTCGCCCCCTCGGGGATGATCGACGGGATGGTGGGGGCCATCCGCGGGGCCCTCGACGCCGCAGGCTTCACAGACGTCGCGATCATGAGCTACGCCGTCAAGTACGAGTCGGCCTTCTACGGGCCCTTCCGGGACGCCGCCGACGGTGCTCCCGCGTTTGGGGACCGGCGCCACTACCAGATGGACCCCGGGAACGCCCGCGAGGCCATCCGCGAGGTGGAACTCGACGTCGAACAGGGCGCGGACGTGCTGATGGTCAAGCCTGCGCTCCCCTATCTGGACCTCGTGCGGGAGGTCCGCGAGGAGTTCGACCACCCCGTGGCCGCCTACAACGTCTCCGGCGAGTACGCGATGTTGCACGCGGCCGCAGAGAAGGGCTGGCTCGACCTGGAGGAGGTCGCCCACGAGTCGCTGGTCTCGATCA
>CAZUWC010000452.1:0-1783 GCA_964623935.1 uncultured Halobacteriales archaeon | reverse complement strand
GGGACTTTCTTGCCGGTGCCCTCTGCCGAACGCGGTCATCGAATGAAATTAACGGTGCCGCAGGGCAAGCGGTGTGTCGATACGCACTTATCCGGCGGGGAGATACGGACGGGTATGATACCGCCGCTGGCGGGGCAGTTCGTCGCCGGCGAGTCGGCGGCCACCGCACTGGAACACGCCCGCCGGCTGAACGAGGACGGCGTCGGCGCCATCCTGAATCTCCTCGGGGAACACTACGACACGCGGGAGCCCGCCGACGCCGACGCGGGGGCGTACTGCCGGCTGGCCGAGGACATCGCCCGCGCGGACCTGCGGGCGTGTCTGTCCGTCAAACCCACGCAACTGGGCCTGGACGTCGGCGAGGACCGCTTCCGGGAGAACCTCGCCCGCGTCGTCGAGTCTGCCAGCGAACGGGGCGTCTTCGTCTGGATGGACATGGAGGACCACACGACGACCGACGCGACGCTCGATGCCTTCGAAGACCACGCCCTCGCGACCGACGGCGGGGTCGGAATCTGCGTGCAGGCGAACCTCCGGCGCACCGGGGACGACCTGGAGCGACTGGCAGCACTGCCGGGCAAGGTCCGCCTGGTCAAGGGGGCCTACGATCCGCCACCCGATATCGCCTACCAGGAGAAAGCGACCGTGAACGACGTCTACGAGGACCTGCTCGAGTACATGTTCCGGAACTTCGAGGGCGGCATCGCGGTCGGGAGCCACGACCCGCGGATGGTGGCGCGGGCGGCCAGCCTCCACGAGACCTACGGGACCCCCTACGAGATACAGATGCTGATGGGCGTCCGCGAGGAGGCCCAGCGGGACCTGGCCGGCCAGCGGGAGGTCTGGCAGTACGCGCCATACGGTGACCGGTGGCTGTCCTACTTCTACCGGCGGATCAGCGAGAACCTCGAGAACGCCACCTTCGCCGTGCGGGCGCTGCTCTCGGGGTGACCTGCCCGCTCCTCGGCGCGAACGGACAGTCTCTTAACTGCTCCGCCGTCACGTCGAGACGATGGCCGCCTGGAAACGGGACTTCGCGAGCGGGCTCATCGTCCTGTTGCCGATACTGGTGACTATTTTCGTCCTGCTGTGGCTGTACAACCGGGTGGCACAGATCCCCGTGCCGGTCGCCTCGCCCCCGTTGCGGGTGGCACTGACGCTGGTCGTGTTCGTGATGCTCGTGTTCAGCATCGGCTACATGATGCGGACGGCCATCGGGACCGTCTTCGAGTCCACGCTGGACGACCTGATGAACCGGTTACCGGGGCTGCGCGTCGTCTACAACGCCTCGAAGATGGCCGTCGAGACGGCCGTCTCGGGTACCGACGGCCTCCAGACGCCCGTGAAGATCGAACCCTGGCCCGGCGTCCGGATGACCGCGTTCAAGACCGGCAAACGGACCGCCGACGGCCGCGATGTCCTGTTTTTCCCCACCGCGCCCAACATCACGACTGGCTTCGTCATCGAGATGGACCCGGCGGACTACGAGGAGACCAACGAGTCCGTCGAGGACGCCCTCACGCGACTGCTCAGTGCTGGCTTCGGCGAGACCAGCGACGAGGAGTTCCACGACGTCATCGGCGACGTGACGGCAGACGGCGGGTCCGACGACCAGCCCCAGGAGGAGGACGCGGACGCGACGTGACGTTCACGGGCGCTCTCTCGGAATCGTTGGTGTCGACCCCTGCGCGACTGCGAAGACCGGCAAGAAAGCCCCCGACCGCTCGACTCGGGGGTTCCGGAAGACGGTCGCCTCGCGTTGCTCGGCGTTGCGACTTCCGTC
>CAZUWC010000451.1:0-1783 GCA_964623935.1 uncultured Halobacteriales archaeon | reverse complement strand
CCCCCAACTACGAGGACATGCTCCCCGAGGACATCAAGAAGCAACTCCAGTTGCTGGAGCCGCGGATCGTCTACGCCGAGGACCAGGAGATGGTCGACAAGATCCTCCTCGTCGCCGACGAGGTGCCCTCACTGGAGACGATCGTCTACCGCGACGAGAAGGGGATGTTCCGCTACGAGAACGGCGAGGAGGACACCCACGGGCTCGCGGTCGTCGCCTACGAGGACGTCGAGGCCCGCGGCCGGGAGCGCCTCGAGACGGGCGAGGTCGCGGAGGGGGCCCTCCACGAGCGGATCACGGCCCTCGATCCCGAGTCGCCCGCGGTGCTGACACCCACCTCGGGAACGACGGGGATGCCCAAGCGCGTCCAGCTGTCGCATTTCAATTTCGTCAACCTCGCGAACGCGGCCATCGAGATGGACCCGCTGCCCGAGGAGTCGGACTACTTCTCGTACCTGCCGATGGCGTGGGTGGGCGAGCAGATGATCCTCATGGCCGCCGCGTTCGTCGGCGGGTGGACCGCGAACTTCCCCGAACAGCCCGAGACCGAGGAGGAGGACCTCCGGGAGATCGGCCCGGAGATCATCTTCTCCTCGCCCAACGGCTACGAGGCGTGGGTCGCCGACGTCAAGGCGAAAATCGAGAACACCACCCGCCTCAAGCGGTTCGTCTACGAGCGGGCCATGGCCATCGGCCGCCGCTACGCCGACTACGTCGTCGGCGACAACAACGACCGGGAGCCGCCGGCCTGGCTCCGGGCGGCCCACCGGCTGTCCTACTGGGTCGCCTACCGGCCGATCCTCGACAAGATCGGGCTCAAGCGAGCGAAGAACGTCTACACCGGCGGCGGGCCGCTCGGCGAGGACCACTTCGAGTACTTCCACGCGCTGGGCGTGCCGCTCAAGCAGATCTGGGGGCAATCCGAAGTCTGTGGGTTCGTGACGATGCACCGCGACGACGACATCGACGTCGAGACTGTCGGCGAGGTGTTCCCAAACGTCGAGGTGGGCATCACGCCCGGGGGCGAGTTGCTCGTGCGCGGGCCGGTGGTGACCTCGGGCTACTACGGGATGCCCGAGAAGACCGAGGAGGCAATCGAGGACGGCTGGCTCCACACCGACGACTTCGGCGCGCTCACCGGGGACGGCCACGTGAAGGTGTTCGACCGGATGGACGACGTGATCGAACTCGCCGACGGGACCGCAATCGCGCCCATCTCGGTAGAGACGAAGCTGAAGTTCAACCCCTACGTGAAGCAGGCGATGGTGATCGGCGACGGCCACGCGGAACTGACGGCCGTGTTGAACATCCGCTTCGACAACGTCGCCGAGTGGGCCGACCAGCGGGACATCCAGTACGCCGGCTATCGGGACCTCACGCAGAAGACGCCGGTTCTGGAGCTGATGCGCGAGGTGGTCGCCGAGACGAACGCGGACCTCGAGCACCCAATCCAGCGCTTTCTGGTCCTGTTCAAAGAGTTCGACGCCGACGACGGCGAGTTGACGCGGACGGGCAAACTTCGCCGCGAGGTCGTCATGGAGCGGTACGACGAGCTCGTCGCCGCGCTGTACGACGGCAGCGAGGCAGTCGAGATGGACGTCACCATCACCTACCAGGACGGCCGCCAGTCCGACGAGCACGGCCGGATGCGGGTCGTCGACGTCGACGAGCCGGTCCTCGAGGACGAACCCGAGACGGGCGCGGAGGTCCGGTAGATGGTCGACGTCGCCAGCTTCCTCGACATCACGGTCTCGGGGATCGGCCTCGGGGCGCTGTACGCGCT
>CAZUWC010000450.1:0-1807 GCA_964623935.1 uncultured Halobacteriales archaeon | reverse complement strand
AGGACGGTCCGGCAGTCGTGGGCCTCGCCGACGACACAGACGGAGAAGTTGGTGTTCAGATCGCCAGTGAGGCCGCCCACGCCGTCGGCCTCGGCCACGCCCGCCCGTTCGAGGACCGCCTCGTCGCCGCCGTCGCCGTGGACCACCTCGTAGCCGTCCTCGCGTGCGCGGTCGGCCTTGCCGGCGTCCTGTTCGACGATGACGAGTTCGTGTCCCTCGTTGGCGAAGATGCGGGCTGTCCGCCTGCCGACGCGCCCGTACCCCACGATGACGAACTTCATACCGGCGCCTACGGCGGGAGAGGTAAAAAACCGTGGCCCTCCTGGCAGTACAGGACGTCGGTGGCATCCGACACGCCTTTCGCCGTCGGCCACCCAGCGGGGACAATGCGGGTGACCTTCCTCGGGACCGGCGGGGCGGTGCCGACCGTCCAGCGCGGGCCGAGTGCCGTCCTCGTCGCGCGCGAGGGCGACCGCCTCCTGCTGGACTGTGGCGAGGGCACCCAGCGCCAGATGATGCGCTACGCGACGGGCTTCGACGTCGGACACGTCTTCCTGACCCACCTCCACGGCGACCACGTCCTGGGGCTGCCGGGCCTGCTGCAGACCTGGGACTTCAACGACCGCGAGTCGCCGGTGGCAATCCACGCCCCCGCCGGGACCCGCGAGCGAGTCGAGCGCCTCGTTGCGGCCACCGGCGACCGTCCCTCCTACCCCGTCCGGGTCCACCAGGTCGACCCCGGCGACGTGGCCCTCGACCGCGAGGAGTACGAGGTCCGGACGGTCGCGGTCGACCACCGGACGACCGCCGTCGGCTACGCCCTCGTCGAGGACGACCGCAAGGGCCGGTTCGACCGCGAGAAGGCCGAAGAGGAACTGGGTATCCCACCGGGGCCGAAGTACTCCCGGCTCCACGAGGGCCAGCCGGTCGAACACGACGGCCGCACGGTCCACCCCGAGGAGGTCGTCGGGCCGCCCCGGCCGGGGCGCCGGCTGGTCTACACCGGCGACACCCGCCCCTGCGAGGAGGTCATCGCCGCCGCGACTGACGCGGACCTGCTGATTCACGACGGCTCCTTCGCCGACGACCGGACCGAACGCGCTCGCAAGACCGCCCACGCGACCGCCCGCGAGGCCGCCGCCGTGGCCAATCGTGCCGGCGCGAAACGCCTCGCCCTGACGCACATCTCCTCGCGGTACGCCGGCGACGGGTGGCAGAAACTGGAAGCGCAAGCACGTGAGGCCTTCGAGGGCGAGCGCGCGTTCGTCGCCCACGACGGCACCGTCGCAGAGGTTCCCTTCCCCGACTCTGACCGGTCCTTTTCGCTGTCCTCGGCCGAGCGGTGACGTACCTCGCCGCCGAGGAAAAGCGGGATACGTCCCGCCCCACAGTGGGGGATATGCAGGAACCCGAACCCGCCGAGGACTGGCCCGAGCGCCCGCTCCCGGAAGAGGAGGCCGCCGACCTGCTCGACGACGACGTCCTCGCCGTCTGGGTGATGGACCACGAGGATGGCGTCCGGTCGGTCGTCGTCCCGCCCGGCGCCCCCGAGGACGCGGTCGTGGACGTGGTGCTCGAAACCGGGACGGGCTTCGAGATGTACAGTTTCAGCGGCGGCCGGTGGATGGATTATGGCACCCAGCGCAAGGACGACGACGAGGCCCCATCGATGGCCGGCACCCTGGAGACGTACCGCGTGCTCGCCGGCGAGTCGGAGTCGTTCTGAGCGCTACGGCGCTCGGGGTCACAGCCGATGTGTCGCACCGACTGACGATATTCAAACACCTGTCACGAGCAGCGTGCAACA
>CAZUWC010000449.1:0-1812 GCA_964623935.1 uncultured Halobacteriales archaeon | reverse complement strand
CCGAGGACATGTCCGCCGAGGAGATCGCCGACAACATCGACGTCATCCTCCGGCGGCTCCAGGCCGACCTGGAGAAGGGCCCGATGAACATCGACGACGTCTACGTGAAGACGACGATGGGCCCCGCCGTGGAGGTGGTCTGAGATGAGCGCCGAGACCGAACGCAAGACCGAGACCATTCCGGAGTGGAAACGCGAGGAGGTCGCCGACATCGCCTCCTTCCTCGAGGCCTACGACAGCGTCGGCGTCGTGGACATCACCGGCATCCCGAGCCGGCAACTACAGGACATGCGCCGTGACCTCCACGGCACGGCCGCGTTGCGCGTCTCGCGCAACACCCTGCTGGTCCGTGCGCTGGAGGACGTCGACGAGGGCCTGGCGAAACTCACCGGTTACGTGAGCGGCCAGGTCGGACTCATCGCGACCAACGACAACCCCTTCGGCCTCTACCAGCAACTGGAGGCCTCGAAGACGTCGGCACCCATCAACGCCGGCGAAGTCGCGCCCAACGATATCGTCATCCCCGAGGGCGACACGGGCATCGACCCCGGCCCCTTCGTGGGTGAACTCCAGAGCGTCGGCGCCAGCGCACGCATCGAGAGCGGCTCGATCCAGGTGCTGGAGGACTCGACGGTCCTGGATGCGGGCGGGGAAGTCTCGCGCGACCTCGCGAACGTCCTCTCGGAACTGGGCATCGAACCCAAGGAGGTCGGCCTGGACCTGCGCGCCGTCTACGCCGACGGCGTGGTCTTCGAGCCCGCGGACCTCGAACTCGACGTCGAGGCGTACCGGCGGGACGTCTCCGCGGCGGCGGGCCGGGCGCGCAATCTCGCGGTCAACGCGAACTACCCGACGACTGCGACGCTGCCTGCACTGCTCGGGCAGGCCAGCGGCGAGGCCAAGAACCTCGGTCTCCACGCGGGCATCGAGGACCCCGACGTCATGCCGGACCTCATCGGCAAGGCCGACTCGCAGGTCCGTGCCCTCGCGGCACAGATCGACGACGAGGAGGCCCTGCCCGAGGAACTGCAGGACCTCGACGGGCCGGAGCCGGAACCGACCGACGACGACGGGGAGACGGACGCGGACACGGACGAAGCGGAATCGGACGACGACCAGCCTGTCGAGGCCGACGCCGACGACGACGAGGACGGTGAGGACGGAGACGCCGCTGGCGACGCCCTCGGCGACATGTTCGGAGACTAACAATGGAGTACGTATACGCAGCACTCATCCTGAACGAATCGGGCGCAGAGATCAACGAAACGAACCTGACGGACGTTCTGGAGGCGGCAGACGTCGACGTGGAGGAGTCCCGCGTCAAGGCGCTGATCGCGGCCCTCGAAGACGTCGACATCGACGAGGCCGTCGAGGAGGCGACCGCGGTGCCGGCCACGACCGGCGGTGGCGGTGGCGGTGCGGCCGCACCCGCACCCGCCGAGGAAGAGGAAGCAGTCGACGAGGAAGCGGAGGAAACAGCCGACGAGGGCGGCGACGAGGACGAGGGCGAGGACGATGACGACGAAGATGAGGCCGCCGGCGAAGGCCTCGGCGAACTGTTCGGCTGACCTGGTCGGTCGGGACCCGCGACAGTTCTTCGGACGCGACGCGGCCAGCGACCGCGTTCGGGCGGTCACCCGAACGTAATTTGAAGTACGGGCACGGCTCCACCCCTGCCCGGTGACCCCTGGCCCGGTCGATGTCGTGCTCACCCCGGGGAGTACAGCCGCTGGACTCGCGTTCGTCGTCGGTGGGGTCGCGCTCGGTACCGCGAGTGGGCTGACACCCGGACTCCACGCGAACAACTTCGCG
>CAZUWC010000448.1:0-1819 GCA_964623935.1 uncultured Halobacteriales archaeon | reverse complement strand
CCCGGAGGTTGTCCTCCCAGACGTCGTCCAGCACCGAGTCGAAGGTGTTGTTCACGCGGATGCGCGCCTCGGCGGCCTCCGCGACGACCCCGCCCAGGCACTCGACCTCGCCGGCGTACGCACAGCCCTCGTAGTCGGCGACGACCGACTCCAGCAGGTCGGCGTCGTCGGGCCGGCCGGACACCTCGACGGTGGCGTCGTCGTCGAACTCGGCGAGTGCGGCCTCGAGCAGCGCCCGGGTCAGTTCCTCCCGGCCCTCCTCGAGGGACGCGACCTCCTCCTCGACCGCCGCCCGGACGTCCTCAAGGACGTCACGGCGGGCCTCCAGGCGTTGCTGCTTGGCCTCGAGGTTGGCACTCGAGAGTTGCTGTTCGCGCTCCTGGTCGATCTGGCGCTCGATTTCGCGTTCGCGCTCCTCACGGATACCCTCGGCGTCGGCCTCGGCCTCGTCGACGATCTCCTCGGCTTCCGCCTCCGCCTCCTGGATGATCTGTTCGGCCTGCTGCTCGGCCTCCTCGCGGATGTCCGCGACGACCGTATCGAGGCTCATGGACGGTTAGACCAGGAAGATCGTGACCAGCGCCAGGATCACCAGTGTCTCCGGGATGACCGTGAGGATGAGTCCACGGCCGAACATGTCGTCGTCCTCGGCCGTCGCGCCGACGGCCGCGGCACCGATGCCCCGCTCGGCGATCCCCGCCCCGAGGGCGGCCAGCCCGACGGCGAGTGCAGCGCCCGCCGACGGCGGGATACCCGGGCCGCCGTTTGCTTGCAGTACGAATTCCGTGAGTAGGGTGGTTGCGCTCATGGTTTTGTGGTTTCCGGACAGCCGTATGTCCAGCCACCGTACTCATAAAGCTTCTCAAAACCGCTCGTCAGGCCTCACTTCCGGCGGTTTGTCGGGAATCGTGTCAGCCGCGAAAACCGGTTGCCGGTGGCTCCCGGTCGGAAGAACGAGACGGGGACTCGGCGGGGGCTACTGTTCGGCGGTGTAGGTCCGCTCGTGGCCGAACGGCTCGAAGGCCGCGCCGCCGCCGTCGTAGAACTTGCTGAAGAACTCGACGTACTCGAGACGGACCGCCTGCAGGCCGGCACTCGTGACGCCCAGCGCCAGCACCAGCAGGTGACCCAGGATGAACACCACGATACCGAAGAGGATGCCGATGATCCCCATGTGGATCAGTCCCGGGAACATCAGCGCCTCGGCGCCGTACTCGGAGACGACGTAGCCCGGCGCGTCGCCGGTCAGGAAGTGAAACTCCCCGTGGTGGGTGTAGGCCCCGAAAAAGAGGAGGTTGACGACGAACGCCATCCCCGCCTTCGCGAGCAGGACCGCGGGAATCCGGGCATACGAGAGGACGTTCACGAGAACGTTCAGACTCTCCAGCAGGCCGATGATGCCCTCGCCGGCCAGCAACAACACCAGCCCCAGTGCCGCCAGCGCGAGGCCGGCCAGGCCGACGGCCTCGGGGAACCCGGTAAAGCCGAGGGGGTAGGCGACCGCCTCGGCGGCAATTCCCTCGCCTGTCCGCGGGTTGACCAGGCCCTCGGCGCCGAACACCGAGAACATGAAGGCGGGCTTCTTGGCGACGGCGGCGGTGCTGAAGATGAACAGCCAGACGCCGCCCATCATCAGCACCCACGACCCCTTCTCGGTCAGCGCCGCCCAGGCGCCGTGGCCCAGTTCCTTCAGGAAGCCCAGCGCGTAGCCGACCGTCAGGTGCAACAGGCCAAAGGCGAAGCTCACCACGAGCCACGCCCGGGCGAAGTTGATGTCGACGGGCTGGAGTCCCTTGTGCATGGGTGCGCCGTGCAGGCC
>CAZUWC010000447.1:0-1839 GCA_964623935.1 uncultured Halobacteriales archaeon | reverse complement strand
GCCGGCAACGTCGTCTCGTACATCAACTCCCGGTACAAGGGGTTCGGGAGCGGCCTCGTGGCCGGTGACACCGGTATCGCGCTCCAGAACCGCGGGGCCTCCTTCTCGCTGGACCCCGGGGACCCGAACCGCCTCGAACCGGGAAAACGGCCCTTCCACACGCTGGTGCCCGCACTCGCACGCTTCGACGAGGAGGACTGGGCCGCCTTCGGCACGATGGGCGGGTACATGCAACCCCAGGGGCACGTCCAGATCATCGCGAACCTCGTCGACGACGGGATGGGACTCCAGCGGGCCCTGGACGAACCCCGCTGGCGCTACCGGGCCGACGGCACGCTCGCCATCGAGGACCGCCTCGCCGAGGGGGTCGGGCCGGCGCTCGCCCGCCGGGGCCACGACGTCCGGGTCGAACCGGCCACCGCCTTCGGCGGCGCACAGATCGCCCGCTACGAGGACGGCACGCTCTCCGGCGCGACAGAACCCCGCAAGGACGGCCAGGTCGCGCCGTACTAGCCCGCCGTGTCACTCCGCACACGCGCTCCTGGCTCCGAGACTGATTCTGCCGGCCAAAACTACGTGAAGATATGCGATCCGACGGGAGTCGAAATTGCTCGTGGAGAGACTGGGGTTGGGGGCACGGGCCTCGGCTTCGCAGTGGACAGCGAGCGGGACACCCGGTCGGTGCGAGGCCCATCGACACCGACACCGCGGAGGCTGAAAAGTTCTGTTTACGCTCGGGTAACTACGTCTCGCCGCCGGTCCGGGTGTGGAACGCCCGCCCGGAGTCGAAGCTCGTGAGGTCCGCGATGCGCGCCTCGAGGTCCTCGATCTCCTGCTGGAGGTCCTCGGTGTCCTCCTGTGCGGCAGCCAGGCGGTCTTTCAGCCCCTGGAGGCGGGTCTCTTTCTCCTCCTCGTCGACGGAGGCCTTGCGGACGTACTCGCGTTCCTCGACCTCGAAGACGTCGGCGGTCGCGAGTTCGGTCACGTCGAGGGCCTCGTCGACCTTGTCGAGGTCGGGCGAGGTGACGCGCTCGCGGTCGATGCCGGCCGCCTCCAGCGTCTCCAGGACCGTCTCGTCGTCTTTCAGCGAGCGACTGCGCCGGGTCGTGCGCTGGACGGAGCCGTACTGGCCGCTGACGGGCTGGTCGTGGTGGAGGCGGTCGAGCAAGGTGTCGCTGATCTCCTTGCGGAGGTCGTCGGCGCCCCGCTGGACGTCCGAGAGCAGCGTGTAGAGGTTCACCAGCGCCGGCGTCTCCATCCCCGCCAGGTCCGTGGGGTCGTGGCGTTCGAGCGCGTCGATCAACAGGAGCGCGTCGGCGTACACCGGAACGTCGGGCTCGCCCCGGTCCTCGGCCTCGCCGCTCTCGGGGAGGTCGGCGTCCACGAGCGGCGACCCCGTCGGCGTCTCGGACTCGGCGAGGACCCCCTCGCGGTCGTCGATTTCGAAGCGGGGGTGCAACGACAGCACCGTCGCGTACGGTTCGGCGTCGGGGGGCAGGCGGTCCAGGTCGAACCCGTCGGGGGCTTCGCGCACGCGCCCGACGAGCGTCTCGAACTGGTCGCGCTCCAGGGGGACGCGCTCGCCGTCCTCGCGGTACTCGACGACCACGCGGTGCTCCTGGGTCTCGACGACGCGGAACGCCCGCCCCGAGAGCGACGTGACGAGTACCGCGTCCGACGGCACCGCCTCGACGTTCTCCAGAAGGTTGTGCCAGGTGGCGCTGAACGACATACACGGAGTTGTGCCCGCCTCCTACAAAGGGTTCCGGGCGAAAATCTCGTTCTCTCGGAATCATTGTATGTGACTTCGTCGCCACTGCCGCGACCAGCCAGAAAGCC
>CAZUWC010000446.1:0-1848 GCA_964623935.1 uncultured Halobacteriales archaeon | reverse complement strand
TCGATGTCGTGGACGTCCGACTCCAGCACCTCGACACCCGCCGTCTCGCGGTCGACGCCGACGTTGTACCCCGATTCGAGTTTCACCACGAGATGATCGGGCGTCGAGGAGGGCAGGAGGACACCCTCGAAACTCTCGCCCGCGCGGTCGACGCGCACCCTGTCGCCTGCGTTCATGGACCGGGCTACCGTCCGCCGGGACTTATACGATTCGACCCCGTACGTCCGGTATGGCCGAGCGGGACCGCCAGATCGAACGGGAAGAGAGCGGCGACGTCAAGGCCGACATCGGCGTAGACGTGGGTCCCGACCGGCAGGGCACGTCGGTGGACCGACCGTCGGACGCGACGGCCGCCGGCGGGCTTCGCTCGCGGATCCGCGACGGAGCGAGCACGGTCGCGACCGGGCGGTCGCTGGTCGTCTCGCTCGCGTTCGTTGCCGCCAGTGCGCTGCTCGTGGGTGGCATCCTTCCCCTTGGCTCGCTCGGGAACCTGCTGGGTGTCGCACTCGGTGGATTCCTCTACGGGGTGGTCGCGAGCACCCGCCACTACACGGAGACAGCCCTCGCCGGCACGGCCGTCGGGGGCATCCTGGCGCTTTTGGGCAACCTCGCCGTCACGCTGACCGGCGTCGGCGTGCCGCTGGTCGCCGTCGGCGCCATCGGCGGGGGGCTGACCGGCCTCGTGGGTCACTACTTCGGCCGGGACCTGCGGGACGGGCTGACGCGGGAGATATGAGGTGGATCTACTCGGTGGTCCGTGACTGCTCCAGCCAGTACTCGATCTTGTCCCACCCCGCTAACTTCTCCGGATCGTCGTAGTGCTCGATGGCAGCCAGGATCGCTTTCGTTATCTCCATCGGGGTTTCGTCGTGTCCAAACTCGACGAGACAGCCGTCGTGTCGGTCCGGCTCGAACCGTGTGAAATCGCGCCAGTTCGCGGTTACGAGGACGGCATCGTTTTCCCGCGCATACGGCATGACGTCGTCTTCGTCGTCAGCACCCTGAAACAGGACGTCCGGGACGTAATCCGCACGAATCCCCTCCTGTTCGAGAAAGTCGACGACACGCCGTCCGATGTCTTCGTCGACGAGGATGTACCACTCGGACCTGCTCATTCGACGGAGACCGGCCCGTTGCCGGTGCCGTCGGCGAGATCGCGAACCCGTTCGCGCTCGTCTTCGAGATCCTGCATTCGCTTCGGGTGTTCGTAGTAGTATGCGAGCGCACGATGGACGTCCGCCAAGTCGAGGTCGAGTCGGTCCGCGACCGTTTCGGCGTCCAGACCGTGTTTGACGACCTTGTCGTGGATCGTCAGGACTGAGACGCGCCGCCCCCGAATGTGCGGCTCGTCGAGGAGCTTCCCCTCCACGATCCGCCGCTCTCGCTGTTCAGCCATGCCGGAGACTACACTTCCCGTCCATTTATTCGTGTTCCCCTCGCGTCACCGGTCTCCTGCTGGGTTGATAACAGTGATCCGAGAGACTACGCTGCCAGAATTACCTCGGAGGCGTCGTGAACGCCAGCCCGGCGGACGACCGCACGCACCGGGTCCTGCGCGCCGGCGAGGTTGTCGGAGTCGCCATCGAGGACGACCAATCTCGCGTCGCGGCCCTCGGCGAGGAGGCCACAGTTCAGGCCCGCCACCTCGGCGCCGTTGACCGTCGCCATCGCGAGCACTTCCCGGGCCGAGGCGTCGGCCAGTTTCGCCGTGAACTCCATCTCTCGGAACATCGACGGGGAGTTGAGCATCACGTTGTCGGTCCCGAGCGCGACGGTCGTGTGATCGAGTAGCTCGCGAACCGGCGGGAGGCCGACCCCGGTGGTGAGATTCGACCGCGGGCAGACGAC
>CAZUWC010000445.1:0-1857 GCA_964623935.1 uncultured Halobacteriales archaeon | reverse complement strand
CAGTATCAGGGGCTTATAGCCGGCAGTATCAGTCGTAGGTGTGGAAGTCGACGGCCTGTTCGAGGAGTTCGTCGGGGATGCCGGGGACCTCCTCGGCCCGGACGGGACCGAAGTCGTCGATTTCCTCGGGTTCGCGGGGGAAATCGCGCAGCCGGAAGTGGACGTCGATGCCGGCCTTGGCACCCTGGCCCAGCGCGACCGGGATCTGGTTGTGGCCCGGGACACAGTCCCCGACCGCGTAGACGCCGTCGACGGACGTCTCGCCGTGGTCGCCGGCCTCGATGGTGCCGTCGTCGTTGATCTCACAGCCCAGTTCGCGGGCCAGCCCGTTGTTGTATTCGGCGCCGTACATCGCGAACCCACCCTTGTACTCGCGGACCGCACCGTCCTCGAACTCCAGGGCCTTCAGCCAGCCGTCCTCGCCGTTCTGGACGCCCGTCACGTCCTCGTGAACGACGTCGATGGGGTGGCCCTCAAGGACCTCGTCGGTCCGGTCGCTCCAGGTGGCGTCGTCGCCGCGGGTCAGCAGGTCCACCTCGTCGGTGAAGTTCAGCATGATGCCCGCGACGTGGGCCGCGCTCTCGGAGTGGCCCATCACGTAGACGGGCTCGTCGACGAACATGTGGGCGTCACAGTGCAGACAGTAGTGTAGCCCCCGGCCGGTCCGTGGCAGGGGCGGGTCGGGACGCACGTCGTTGAATCCCGTCGCCAGCACGACCATCTCGCCCGCGTATGTCGCGCTGTTGCCAGAGAGGTGAAATCGTCCCTCATCGTCCCGGGAACAGGTGGTGACCATATCCCGGTGGAGGTCACAGCCGTACTCCTCGAGTTGTTCCTGGCCGACGCCGAGGTACTCCACGCCGCTGGTCTCTTCGGTGACGCCCAGCAGGTTGTGTACCTCCTGCATCATCGCGGCGCGTCCGCCGCCACGGTTCACGACCGCCGTGCTGTGGCCCAGTCGCGTGCTGTACAGCGCTGCCGTCATCCCTGCCGGGCCGCCCCCGACGACGACGACATCGTACTCGTGTGCGTCCGTTTCGGTGCTCATAGTGCAGTCCCTCGGTCTTATATTCACACCGGCACGTCGTCGAAGGCGTACTCGACAACCTTGTTCAGGGCGGGGTGGGCGTGGATGGTGTCGGTGATGTCGGAGACGTGACCCGACCCCGCGCGCATCGCGACGACCGCCTCGTGGATCATCGTCGACGCCTCGTAGCCGAGCGCGTGACAGCCCAGGATCTCGCCGTCGGGGGCCGCCAGGACCTTCACGAAGCCGTGGTCGAGTTTCTTCGCCCGGCCCATCGGCGTTCCCGGGAGGTCCTCGCGGCCGACGACGTACTCCCGGTTGGCGTCCTGCAGTTCGTCCTCGGTCGCCCCGACGCCGGCCATCTGGGGCTCGGTGAAGATGGCGTGGGGCATGGCCGCGAAATCGGCCGCCGCGTCCCCGTCGTGGACGACGTTCTCGACCGTGACCTGTGTCTCGTAGTCCCCGGAGTGTTTGAACATCGCGTTGTCGGCGATGTCGCCCTGGGCCCAGACGCCCTCCGCGGAGGTCTCCAGGCGGTCGTTGGTCACGACGAAGCCGTTGTCGTCGGTCCCGATGCCCGCCGCCTCGACGTCGATGGTGTCGGTGTTGGGACGACGGCCAAGCGCGACCAGGAGGTCACCGCCGCGCACCGTGACCTCCTCGCCGTCTTCGGTCTCGGCGTGGACGGCCACCCCGTCGCCGTCGGACTCGACTGCGGTCGCGCGGTGGCCGGTGTAGACGTCGTGGCGCTCGCGGGCGATGTCGGTGAACGCGGCGGCGACGTCGGGGTCCTCGCGGGGGACGAGCGTGTCCAGCATCTCGACGATGGT
>CAZUWC010000444.1:0-1858 GCA_964623935.1 uncultured Halobacteriales archaeon | reverse complement strand
CACAGGTCCGGGGCGCGAAGTACGCGAATCTCCTGCTGGGGACGAACTTCCAGCGCGGATCGAAACCCAAGCGGCTCTACCTGGAGAAGGTCCACCCCGACTTCTTCGAGCGCCTCGAGTCGGAGCTGGGCCTCGATCCGGCGGAGGACGCCCTCTACGGAGAGTTCCGGCGCGACCCCGACGTCATCTGCTTCGAATACGAGGACCAGATCCCCGCGGAGTTCGTGATCGACTGGGACAAGATGTTAGAGAAGACGCTCAAGGGTCCGATCGCTCGCATCCTCGAGGCCCTCGAGGTCTCCTGGGAGGAGGTCAAGAGCGGCCAGGAACAGACCGGTCTCGGGCAGTACATGTAGCCCGTCCGGACCCGCTTTTTCGCGTTCGCAAAACGATTGTTAGCGATTAAAAAACTGAAATATGCGTGAATGCGAAAGTATTATGGGTCAGACGGGCCTTTTTTCGGTTGACCTAAGACAACTATGGCAACACTGGAAATAGAGAACCTTCACGCGGACGTCGCCGAGGAGGGCGGCGAGACGATCCTGCGTGGGGTCGACCTCGAGGTAGAGAGCGGCGAGATACACGCGCTGATGGGACCGAACGGCAGCGGGAAGTCGACACTCGCGAAGCTCATCGCTGGCCACCCGGCCTACGACGTGACCGAGGGCGAGATCCGACTCGTACTCGACGGCGACGAGTTCGACGAGGAGATTCCCGAGGATATGCGCGAGTGGGACCTCCTCGATCTGGAGCCCAACGAGCGCGCGGCGATCGGTGTCTTCCTGGGCTTCCAGTACCCCGCGGAGATCGAAGGCGTCACGATGGTGAACTTCCTCCGGACGGCCCTCAATGCGAAACTCGAGGAGCGAGAGGAACTCTTCGAGGAAGAGGAAACAGAGGACGAGGACGAGGCAGACGCGACCAACGAGGACGCGGCCGGCTACGAGTCCTCCCCGATGGAGGGGCCGGCCGACGAGGGCGAGGTCGGCGTCGCGGAGTTCCAGCGGATCCTCCAGGAGAAAATGGAGCAACTGGACATGGACGAGAAGTTCGCCAGCCGGTACCTGAACGCCGGGTTCTCCGGCGGCGAGAAGAAGCAAAACGAGGTCCTGCAGGCAGCAGTCCTCGAGCCGGAGATCGCGGTGCTCGACGAGATCGACTCCGGGCTCGACATCGACAGGCTGCAGGACGTCTCCGAGGGTATCAACGCGTTGCGCGACGAACAGAGCGCAGGTATCCTCCAGATCACCCACTACCAGCGGATCCTCGACTACGTCGAACCCGACCACGTCCACGTGATGCTCGACGGGCAGGTTGCCAAGTCGGGCGGCGCGGAACTGGCCGAGAAACTCGAAGACGAGGGCTACGACTGGGTCCGAGAGGAGACGTTCGAGGCCGCATGAACCGGACGACAGACACACACCAGCACACGATCACACAAGACACATGAGTTCCGAAGAACTTCAGGATACGAACACGGAGAAACGGTTCGAGTTCAAGAAAGAGGAGAACTCCGCTTTCGAGGCCGAGAAGGGCCTCGACGAGGAGACGATCCGCGTCATCTCCGAGGACAAGAACGAGCCCGAGTGGATGCTCCAGCGGCGCCTGCGGGCGCTCGAACAGTTCAAGCAGATGCCGATGCCGGACGGCTGGCCGGGCGCGCCCGACCTCTCGGAGGTCGACGTCGACGAGATCGTCCCGTACATCCGCCCGGACATCGAGACACGCGGCGGCGCCGAGAACTGGGAGGACCTGCCCGAGGAGATCCAGGACACCTTCGACAAGCTGGGCATCCCCGAGGCCGAGAAGAACGCCCTCTCCGGTGTCGGCGCCCAGTACGAGTCGGAGATCGTCTACC
>CAZUWC010000443.1:0-1870 GCA_964623935.1 uncultured Halobacteriales archaeon | reverse complement strand
ATGTTCGTCGGCGGCTCCGCGGGCTCGACCGGCGGCGGAATCAAGGTCATCCGGTGGATCGTCGTGCTCAAGACGGCAAAGCGGGAACTCGTCACGACAGCCCACCCCGAGGAGGTCCGGCCGATCCGCCTGGGCGGGGCCGTCGTCGACGAGGACGCGGTCCGGGGCGTCCTGGGATTTACACTGCTGTACATCGCGCTGTTTGCCGTCGGGACCGTCCTCATCTCGCTGGACGCGGCCCGCGTGGGACTCGAACTGACGGCCCTCGAAGCGCTGAGTGCCAGCCTGGCGACCATCGGCAACATCGGCCCCGGCTTCGGCTTCCTGGGACCGTTCGGGGGTTATCTCGCGTTCCCGCCCACCTCGAAGCTGTTCATGATCTTCATGATGTGGGTCGGCCGCCTGGAGATCATCCCCGTGATGGTGCTGTTCACGGGTGCCTTCTGGCGCCGATAGTCACAGCTTCGCGGTCGCCGCCTCTATGACGGCCGCATCGACGAAGGCGACGACGTGGTCGCCGACCTCGACCACTGTGTCGCCGCGGGGCACCACGAACTCGCCGTTCCGCGTGATCGCACCGATGACGACTCCGTCGGGGAGGTCCTGGATCGATTCGTGGATCGGTCGGCCCGCGAGGGTACTGTCGGCGTCGACCTCCACCTCGACGACCTCGGCCCGGTCGCTCTCGACGAGGGAGACGTTCTCGGCGCGGCGCTCGCGCGTGAAGCGGGTGATCTCCTCGGCGGTCGCCTCCCGGGGGTTGACTGCGACGTCGACGCCCACCGCCTCGAAGAGATCGACGTACGCCGGATCTTCGACGACGGCGACGGTCCGGGCCGCGCCCACGCGGTCGGCGATCAGGCAGGCCATCAGGTTCCTGTCGTCGCCCCCCAGCGCCGCGACGAAGGCGTCGGCCGTCCCGACGTTCTCCCGCTCCAGGAACGCACGGTCCGTGGCGTCGCTCTCCAGGACTCTCGCCCCGGGGAGGTCCTCGGCCAGTTGCCGCGCGAGGTCGGGGTCCGCCTCGACGAGGCGCGGGGTGAGGCCCTGCTCCGCCAGGAGGCGTGCGGTCTCGGCGCCGATGGCGGTGCCGCCGGCGACGACCACGTCCGAGATGCCGTCGTGGTGGGGTTCGACCTCGGCCGCCAGCGCGCGCACGCTCTCGCTGGACCCGATGACGACGATCCTCTCACCCGCCTCGATTGTCGTCGCGCCTGTGGGGAGGGTCAGCGACTCCGGCCCGTCGGCCTCGCGGAAGAGGCCGGCGAAGGTCACCGAGTCGAACCGGTCGGCCTCCCGGACGGTCTGGCCGGCGATGGGACTCCCCTCGGGAATCTCGAACTCCGCCATCTGGACGCGTCCGCCGGCGAACGCCTCCACGTCGCGTGCGGCCGGAATCCCGAGCACCTGGACGATGGCCCGCGCGGCCAGGAGGTTCGTCCCGACCATGAAGTCGACGCCGAAGGCGGTCTCGGACTGCTCCCACGTCTCCAGGTACGTCGCGGACTTGACGCGGGCGATGGTGAACGCCTCGGTGACCGTCTCGACCGTCCCGCAGGCGACGATGTTCGTCTCGTCGTCGTCTGTGCAGGCGATCACCATGTCGGCCTCGGTCACGTCGGCTTCGAGGAGCGTGTCGAGGGCCGTCCCGTCGCCCTCGACGGCCAGCGCGTCGACCTCGTAGGTGAGTTCCTCCACGCGGGTCGGGTCGACGTCGATTACCACGACGTCGTGGGTGTCCGCGAGGCTTTCGGCGATGGCCGACCCGACCTCGCCCGCACCGACGATGACTACCCGCACGTGTCGGCCTCCGGAACGCGCATTGGTGGGTGTTCCGCGGGAGTCTGTAAGTGGATTTCGACCGCCCGGC
>CAZUWC010000442.1:0-1871 GCA_964623935.1 uncultured Halobacteriales archaeon | reverse complement strand
GACGCCGAGCATCGCGGTCGGGAAGGCCGCCACCAGGCCGACCGCCAGCACGGCCACCCCGATGTATCCGATCCCGAGGATCACGTTCGCGCCCGCCGTCCGCGCGCCGAAGGCGTACTTCCCGGCGAGTCCGCCGCTCCCGTGACACATCGGGAACCCCCCGAAGGGAACGGCCACGAGGGTCATCAGTCCCATGCTCGCGGAGAGCTGGTCCGGCGAGACGTCGCGGTCGAAGTAGTCGGCCACCAGTACCGACGCTGCCAGCGCGGCGTTCCCGAGGGTCATCGCCAACTGTCCCAGCGTCGCCTCGACCGTCCCGAGCGTGAACTCGAGAGCGCCCAGCCCGGTGACCGTCTGGACCGGGGGGAGCGCCGGGGACGGAACTCCGGTCTGGAGGGCGGCGACGCCGCCGCCGAGCGCGAGCACGACGAGCGCGCTGAGGTTCCAGTAGCCGGCCACGACGAAGGCGAGGGCGACGGCAGCCGCGAGCCCCGCCAGGCCCGGATCCGCGAGGCCGAGCCGGGCGGCCGTTTCGAGCAAGACGAGCGCCACCCCGAACTGGACACCCCGCACCACGGGGTCGCCGATGTACCGCCGGACGCGGTCGAGCGAGCGGGTCCACCCGACGGCGAGCAGGACCACCCCCAGCAGCAACCCCGCGAGGAGGAGTTCCCCCGCCGAGATCGTGCCGGCTAAGAGGAGAGCAGCCAGTGCCTTCATCGGCTCGACGGACATGGGGACACCGTAGTAGAGCCCCCAGACGACCTGGAAGACGCCGAACCACACGAGCATGACTGCCAGCGAGAGCTCGGTCAGAACGGCAACCGCGACCACGATGGGCAGAACCGTCACGGAGTCGCCGATCGCGCCGGTGACCTCGTTCGGGGCAAAGTCCAGCGCCGCGTCCTCCCGCCAGCCGAGGGTCAGTCGCACACTCTCTCCTTGCCGGGCGAGCGGCAAGTAGGTTGACGGTCACCCGGTATCGGGGCCGGCGGTACGGCGACGACTCCCGTCCCGAACCACTGCTGTCCGTATGCGGTGATAGCCACCCGGACGACCCACAAACGAGGGATTTTTGCTCGTCCTTGCCGTACAGATGGGCATGACATTGACCGCTGGCGTGGTAGCCGTCCAGGGGGACGTCAGCGAGCACGCCGCCGCGATCCGGCGTGCAGCGGGGATCCACGGGGTGGAGACCCAGGTCCGCGAGATCCGCACCGCCGGAATCGTCCCCGGGTGTGATGTCCTGTTGATGCCGGGCGGCGAGTCGACGGCCATCTCGCGGCTGCTCGACCGGGAGTCGATCGGTGGAGAGATTGTCGCTCACGTCGAGGCCGGCAAGCCGATGCTCGCGACCTGCGCGGGACTGATCGTCGCCTCGACGGACCCCCAGGACGACCGCGTCGACGAACTGGGCGTGCTGGACGTAACCGTCGAGCGCAACGCCTTCGGCCGGCAGAAGGACAGCTTCGAGGCGCCACTCGACGTGACCGGCCTCGAGGAGCCGTTCCCCGCGGTGTTCATCCGCGCGCCGGTCGTCAGTTCGGTCGGCCCGGACGTCGAGGTGCTGGCCACCTGGGCGGAGTACCCTGTCGCCGTCCGGCAGGGGCCCGTGGTGGGCACCTCCTTTCACCCCGAACTCACCGGGGACTCCCGGATCCACGATCTGGCCTTCTTCGAGGGCGCCGTCCAGACGGTGTGATTTTCTCCCAGCTGGCTGTGCGTTCGTCTCGTGTTTCGACGGTCTGAAGACGGCCGGCGCGGAGGTACGGGTATGAGCGACCCCGACGACATCCTCGACGAGGTGTTCGCGGTCATCGAGGACCGCAAGGAACGGCTTCCCGACGACTCCTACACCGCGTCGCTGTTCA
>CAZUWC010000441.1:0-1881 GCA_964623935.1 uncultured Halobacteriales archaeon | reverse complement strand
GGACCGCATATAAGTGAGTGGCTGTCGGAGTATCGAACATGGAGACGCTGCTGCTCGACTCCGAGGACGTCGCGGAGAGCGCGCCACTGCCGAAAGTCATCGACGCCGTCGAGGGGGCCTTCGGCGCGTACGCCCGCGGCGACACGCAGATGCCCGCCAAGTCCTACATCGACCTCCCCCAGTACGACGGCGACTTCCGGTCGATGCCCGCCTACATCGACGCCACCGAGGGCGCGGGCGAGAACTGGGAGGCTGCGGGCGTCAAGTGGGTCAACTCCCACCCCGGCAACCCCGACCGCCACCACCTCCCGACGGTGATGGGCACGGTCATCTACTCGGACCCGGAGACGGCGTTCCCGCGTGCAGTCATGGACGGCACGCACCTGACACGCCTGCGGACGGGCGCCGCTGCGGCCGTCGCCACGAAGTACCTCGCCCGCGAGGACGCCACCTCCCTGGGATTGGTCGGTGCGGGCATCCAGGCCTACACCCAACTGGAGGCCATCGCCGAGGTCCGGGACATCCAGCGGGTGGTCGTTGCCGACATCGACGAGGAGGCGAGACAGGAACTGATCGACCGCTACGGCGAGGACTTCGACGTCAGCGAGGGCAGCAACGCCGAGGCCGCGGCCTGCGACGTCGTCTCCACGACGACACCCGTCCGCGAGCCAGTCGTCGACGACGTCGGCGACCGGACCCACGTCAACGCGATGGGCGCCGACGCCGAGGGCAAACACGAGATCGCCGACGACGTCCTCCTCGGCGCCAAACTCGTCATCGACGACTACGACCAGTGTACCCACTCGGGGGAGATCAACGTCCCCTGGAGCGAGGGCGTCCTCGGCGACGCGGACCTCCACGGCGAACTCGGCGACATCGTCACCGGCACCGTCGCGGGCCGGACTGCCGAGGACAGCGTCACCGTCTTCGACTCGACGGGGCTGGCCATCCAGGACGTCGCCGCCGCCCACGTCGTCTACGAACACGCCCGCGAGCACGGCATCGGCACGGACTTCCCGCTGGTCGGCACCGAGACGTAGAGGACCCCTGCTGGTCGGCACCGAGACGGAGAATCCAATCACTTTGGGACGAAGGGTTTTGTGTGTCTGGACCCGAGGTCGGAACATGACTCACCACGGTCACGACGACCACGAGTACGACGACCACTCGGTCGGTGGCTGTGCCGACCGGACCGACGCCGAGGAGGCAGCCGAGCGGACCGCCACCGCGACTGGCTTCGCGGGGTCGGTGCTGGGCGCAGTCGGCGGGCCGGCCGGCGCGACGCTCGGCGGTCTCGTCGGTGGGACCGCTGGCTACCTCGCCGGCTACACGGCGGCGAAGGCATCGGGACATCGCGACGAACCGGACACCGGTGGCACCTCCTCGGAGATTCCCGTCGACGAAGAGGGCGCAAGCGGCTGATTACTCCAGGTGCACGGCCGGCCGGAACGGGACTGCCTGGTCGGCCTTGCCCTCCGGGTCGACGGCTTTCCCGTCCTCGGCGTAGACCTCGACGGCGGCGTCGAACTCCCCCTCCAGGAAATCCGCGGCCGCCTTGTAGACGGCAAGTTCGTCGACGGACGCGAGCGCCTCTAATTCCGTCTCGTCGCGCCCGCGGACGAACTCCACGAGGTCACCCGCGAGGTCGTTGACCGCCTCGCCGCGCTCCCGGAGGTCCTCGCTCTCCATCGCCGCGCTCATCACCGCGCCGACGTCGTCGCCGATCTCGCGGACCGTCTCGAAGACATCCCGCTTCCAGTCGGCGGCGACGTAGACGCGGATCGTCTCCGGGTCCGTCCCCGTCACGTCCACGATGTCGCGGACGTCCTCCACGAGGTCCCCGACCAGTTCCTCCCGGGCCTCCGTCTCGGGTGACTCGAA
>CAZUWC010000440.1:0-1883 GCA_964623935.1 uncultured Halobacteriales archaeon | reverse complement strand
GAGATCCACTCGACAGCCTCGTCGGTGTCCATCAGCGCGACACCGATGTTCGACAGTTCCGACAGCCCGCGCTCGTCGGTCCCGGACGTGGCGTCGGGGACGAAGACGATGCGGTAGTCGCGTTCGCTCGCCTCGTAGACCGTCGTCCGCGGACAGTTCGGGAAGTTACAGCCACAGACGACGACCGTGTCGACGCCGCGGTCGGTCAGGAACTCGTCGAGGTCCGTCCGGAAGAAGGCGCTCCAGCGGGGTTTGTACAGCAGCCACTCCCTGGAGTCGACCTGCTGGAACTCGCCGGCGAGCAGGCGGTCGGCGTCGAGTCGGACGCCCGCGGACGGTTTCAGCTCCTCGACCAGTTCGGCACCCTCCGTGCCCGGTCGAACGATCTCGGCGCCCTCCTCGATGGCCGCCCGCCTGCACTGGTCGACGTTCGAGCCGTCGGCCCTGTAGAGGCGGACGACGTGGACGATAGGTTCGTCTGCCGCCCTGAACGCATCTGCGAGGCGTGCCATCTGCGGTACGGCATCCATCGTACCCTCGATCTCGGCCGGCGCGCCGGGCAGCGTGAAGTCGTTCTGCGTGTCGATTATCAGCAACGCAGCTCGCTCGGGGTCGGGTCGCGTGTAGGCATCCATACGAGGCATCAGATATCCACCCGGAACTCGAACTCGTGGGCAGCGGTCGCGAACCCGGCGAGCAGGTCCGCCGCCGCGTCCAGATCGTCCAGGTCCAGCACCTCCACGGGCGTGTGCATGTAGCGGTTCGGCACGCCGAGGTTCAGCGACGGGATCCCGCCCCGCGAGGTGTAGAAGGCGTCGGCGTCCGTGCCCGTGCGACTGCCGGCGGCCTGCAACTGGACGTCGATGTCAGCCTCCTCGGCCGCCTCCCTGACCGCCTCGACGACCCGCGGGTGGTTGGCGCTGCCGCGGGCGACGACCGGGCCGGCGCCCAGTTCGACGCCGGTCTCGCGCTCCCCGGGCGTCCCCGGTGCGTCGGTGGCGTGGGTGACGTCGGTCGCGACGGCGGCGTCGGGTGCGAGGTCGAACCCCACCATCTTCGCGCCCTGCAGCCCCACTTCCTCCTGGACGGTCGAGACGGCGTACACTGTGGCCTCCGCACCCGTCTCGGCCGCCCGGCGTAGCCCCTCGGCGGCGGCCCAGATGCCGATGCGGTTGTCGAGGCCGCGCGCGGCGATGCGCCCGTTCGCGAGTTCCGTGACCGTCTGGTCGAAGGTGATGGGGTCGCCCCGCTCGACCAGGTCGGCGGCCTCCTCGGCGTCGTCGGCGCCGATGTCGACGTGCTGTTCGGCGATGTCGTCGACGGAGTCGTCCTCGCGGTCCCGCAGGTGGATCGCGGTCTGGCCGACCACGCCCGGCACCGGCCCGTCGTCGGTGTGGATCTGCACGTGCTGGCCCTTCGAGACGGTCCGGTCCGAGCCGCCGATGGCGGTCATCCGAACCGCGCCGCTCTCCTCGATGTCCCGCACCATGAACCCGATCTCGTCGCCGTGACCGGCCAGCGCCACCGCGGGGTCGCCGCCCTCCAGGACCGCGACGGCGTTGCCGTAGTCGTCCGTCCGCACCTCGTCGGCGAACTCCGCGACGTACTCGACCCACCGGCGCTGTCCCGCGGCCTCGAACCCCGAGGGCGTCGCCGTCCCCAGCAGGTCCTCCAGAAACGCTCTCCGTGACTCCTCCATACCTCACGTGCCGGCGCGGGGCATGAAAACTCTGCCGTCGACGCGACGTGGTGACAGCCAAACTTTATAAATGATAGACATGAACAGGTGACCGTATGCGGCGCCGAACCTACATCGCGACGGTCGGCGCGCTGGTCACCGCAGGATGTGTGGGGGGACAGTCCGGAGGCAGTTCCGAATCGAC
>CAZUWC010000439.1:0-1886 GCA_964623935.1 uncultured Halobacteriales archaeon | reverse complement strand
CGGCAGCGCCCATCTCCCGGTCGGACAGCAGGTACAGGTCGTCCGCGTAGACGTCCCGCATGCCCTCTTCGAGCACCTCCATGTACCCCGGCGGACCCATGCTCATCAGCGAGACGTCCCCGCCATTGCGGACCTTCGTCTGCAGTGCCGCCCGGAGGGCGTGTTTGTCGTTGGGATTCATCACCGTCGGCGTCTTCCCCCGCTCCAGGTGGCCGTCCTCGTCGAACGAGACCTGCCCCTCCCTGAAGTCGGGAACGCCTTTCGTTATAACGACACTACGCATTCTTGATACCCTAGGCGAAGTCCCGGACGGGGCAATCGTAAGCCTTTCTATCGCCGGAACGGCGACAGAGTGACACGTTTCGGTGACGGAACGGTGTCTCCCTGGAGGCACAACCGCTGGAGGGCCCGTGGTCGTGGTGAACAGGCACGAAAAAATGGCGTGGAATGAGGAATAGGCGTCTCAGATCCGGCCGGCACGACCCGGGTCGACGTCGATCGCGTCCACGGGACAGACGTCGACACACAGCATACAGTCGATGCACTGGTCCTCGTGGGCGGGGTCGGCCTTGATCTCCGACTCTGGATGGTCCGGGGTGTCTACCCACTCGAAGACGTCGACGGGACAGTCCTCGAGACAGGCGCCGTCGGCGATACAGATGTCGAAGTCGACAGCGACGTGGGTGCCGTGGATCCCCAGCTCGTCGGGTTCGTCGACCGGCCCCCATACGTCGTGACCCTCGTGTTCCTCGGCGATTTCGCGGTTGTCCTCGAACTCCGGGTCGATAGCCATCGGTAGCTAGGCGTGTCCGTCCCGTCGCACGTAAATCCCCCGATTACCGGGGCACCCGGACCACTGCGAGGACTACCGACGCGTGGCCGGTATCTCTCTCTCTCTCCTCCCCCCCTCCCCTCTCCTCCCCGCCGGCGTCACTTCTTTTCGGTCCTCACGAAACGTCACTTCTTTTCGGTCCTCACGAAACGTCACTTCTTTTCGGTCCTCACGAACACGGAGGTCAGGTCAGGTCAGGGATGTGCGTAGTAGGCGACGACGGGACCGTCCTCGGGGACGGCGTCAAGGCGGGCGAACCCCACTCGCTCGAACTGGACAAGCTCGTCGGGGTCGTAGCCTCGCAGACCGGGTTCGGCGCGTCCGGTCACGTCGCCGTCCGGCGTTCGCAGGCGTACGCGCGGTCCGCCGGCCGGCACCCAGTGGACCACGTCGACGTCGCCGGCCCGCACGACCTCGATGTCGTCGTCGGTCGCGGCGAGCCCGTCGCCGTCGTAGCGAACACAGCCGAAGCCTTTGAGCCAGACGCGCTCGCCCGTCGCCGGGAGGTCGTCGGGTTCGACCCGGACGGCATCGTCGACCGGGATGTCACGCCGACCCCGTTCCTCGTGGTCCGGGTGGACCGGCGGGTGACCCGCGCCGGGGCCGCCCGAGACCGGCAGTTCGACCCCCTCGCGAACGAGGAAGGCGCGGTCCGTCTCGTTGTCGACCAGTTCGCGATTGTTCGCGTACACCGAGTCCATCGCCAGGTCGACGTTCGACGTCGAGGTGCCGAGTTCGACCATCGCGTCGACGACCGCCTCGCCGCGGATACCGCGCCGGCGGAGGCTGGCGACCGTCGGTGCCCGCGGGTCGTCCCACCCGGAGAGGTCGCCCGCCTCGATCTGCTCTTTGATCGTCGAGGTACTCATCGCGACGTCGTAGTCCTCGACCTGGACGTGGCCCCAGTGGACCACCTCGGGATAGTCCCAGCCGAAGTAGTCGTAGACGAACCGCTGGCGCTTGGCCGAATCCTGCAGGTCGATCCCCCGGATGATGTGGGTGACCCCGGTGAGGTGGTCGTCGACCCCCGACTGGAAGTCGAGCATCGGCCAGC
>CAZUWC010000438.1:0-1899 GCA_964623935.1 uncultured Halobacteriales archaeon | reverse complement strand
ACCTCGCCGGCGACCGCCTCACCGAGGCCGACATCTGCATGTTCACCACGCTCGTGCGGTTCGACAAGGTCTACCACACGCACTTTATGTGCAACAAGCAGTTCGTCCACCAGTACGACAACCTCTGGCCGTACCTCCGGGACCTCTATCAGACGCCGGGTGTCGCAGGGACGGTGAACATGGACCACATCAAGGAACACTACTACACGACCCACCCGAGCGTGACGCCCACCCGCATCGTCGCCGCTGGCCCCGACCTGGATTTCGAGGCCGACCACGACCGCGACGAACTGCCCGGCGGGCCGCCCGAGGCGCTGTTCGCGACGGCATATACCGGTGGACGTAAGCAATGATATATTCAGCCCGGGACACGGAAGGGCTGAGAAGTATCAAACGTTACGTCCACCGGTATAGCGTCGGGTTCTGCTTTCGGGTATCGTAGCGACCAGCGGTCGTCTTCTGTGACCGCAAGACCCAAGTTGTAAAGGTTGTAAGGATTGCACACAACCCCGGAAGGCCAGCATATCCCGAGGTAAAATCACAGAAGCGTTGGCCGACTAGGGGGCTTCAGTTACGGAAGTGCCGTGGCTGAAGTGGGACGGTGACTGTCAGGAAGTAGACTCCCCGGATTCCCGGCACAATCCGGCCGACCCATAAACACAACCCGACCGTGTCAAACGCCAACAAACGGATCCCGGTCACCGAAGAAAGGTGGGCGGAACTGAACGACCTCAAGCAAGCGGGTCAGACGTACGACGACCTGCTCGAAGAGTTGATTCGGGAACACCGGCGACGTCGGCTGGCCGATCGCGCCCGCGAAGTTCGCGAGGCCGACTCGGAGGAACTGACGCCGCTCGATGAGCTATAACGTCCTGCTCGCGGACCAGCCTCGCGAGTACATCAGCGCGCTCGACGACAAGAGCACACGGATCGTCAAAGACAACCTCCGGAAGCTCGAGGACGATCCATATCCCCGACCAGAGTCAGGGAGCGGGGATAAGGAGAAAATTGTCGTCGACGGCGAACAAATGTACCGGCTTCACATCAGCCGGACCCACACAGCGTTCTATATTATCGCCGAGGCAAAGAACGAGATCCGTGTTCTCGAAATTCTTCCCATCGATGAAGCACACGAGCGGTACGGATTCGATTGAAACGAGCGACTCCACGCGGTTGTGCCCTAGCCCAGCCGCTCGACCACCCACTCGATGTCTTCGGGCGTGTTGACGTTGCGCACCCACCCTTCCAGCGGGACGGTTTCGACCGAGCGGCCGGCGGACAGCAGCAGGTCCACCGCGTCGCTGAGTTCGTACTCGCCGGTGTCGGCGGGCGTGACCAGCCGGCAGGCGTCGAAGGTCCGCTCGGAGAACGCGTAGAATCCCCGCGGCACCCGCGTCGAGGGCGGATCGTCGGGTTTCTCCACGAGACCGACCACCTCGTCGCCGTCGAACTCGAAGACGCCGCCCTCTCTCGCTCGCTCGCGGGATACCTCGTCGACCAGCGAGGTGGCGTCGGCGTCCGATTCGCGGTGGCGGTCGACGACCGCGTCGAGGTTCGCCCGGCAGACGTTGTCGCCGTTCAGGCACAGGAACTCGCCCTCGACGTGGGGCGCGGCCTGCAGGAGTGCGTGGGCCAGCCCCAGGCGTTCGTCCTGGCGGACGTAGACGAGCGGGACGCC
Source organism: uncultured Halobacteriales archaeon (assembly GCA_964623935.1). Classification (GTDB taxonomy): domain Archaea; phylum Halobacteriota; class Halobacteria; order Halobacteriales; family Haloarculaceae; genus SW-9-67-25. The sequence goes on along the minus strand of CAZUWC010000438.1, from coordinate 221 downwards.
GCCGAACGCGTCGCCGTAGTGCTCCCGGATGTCCTCGCCGCGGTAGCCGACCACGACGACGATCTCCGAGACACCGAGGTCGACGAGCGTCTCGAAGACGTGCGAGAGCAGCGACTGTCCGGCCACCTCGACCAGTCCCTTCGGCCGGTCGGCCGTGAGCGGACGTAGCCGCGTGCCCTCGCCGGCCGCCGGCACGACTGCTTGCATGGCCGCCCGTTGCG
>CAZUWC010000437.1:0-1905 GCA_964623935.1 uncultured Halobacteriales archaeon | reverse complement strand
CTCGCGCTCGTCGACGAAGCGGTGGAAGATGTGGACCGAGTAGTCGATACCCAGCCCGATGACGATCGCGAGAATCGTCGCCGTGATCGCGTTGAAGGGGATCGACAGCGCTCGCATCGACCCGGCGACGAGGGCGACGGTCACCATCACCGGGAAGACGTTGGCGAGCCCCAGCGACGCCGTCCCCTCGAGGACGAGGTAGATGAACACGAGGAAGATTGCGGCCCCGATCAGGGCGGCGATCAGGCTGGAGAGTGCCGACTCGAGGATGCGATCCGAAATCGCCTGGAAGACGACGGTCTGGCCGGTCGCGATTCCCGAGGTGCGATAGCGGTCCGCGACCGTCCGGGTGTCCGCGACGACCTCGTCGTCGGCCGCGTCGGCCTCGACCGAGTAGACCACGCGCGTGCTCGTGTAGTCCGCCGTGATGTAGTCGAGGGCCTCCTCGCGGGCCGGCGAATCCAGCAGGTAGTCGTAGACCACCCGGAGGTTCCGGTCGGGGACGCCGTTGTCGTTGATGTCGTTGCGCTCGACCAGGGCGGCAAAGTCGGGGTCGCGCTCGGCGTGGGAGTCGATGACCGTGATGATCGACGTCGTGTCGGCGTGGTTGTCCGTCCGGAGCATCGAGTCGGGCGGGTCCTCGTTGGCGTTGTGGATCGACTCCAGGACCGATCCCCGGGTCATCGGCGCCTCGACGTAAATCGTGGTCGAGTCCTGCTGTGTCGACGCGAAGTTGTCCTCGAGGTAGTTGACCGTCGCCGTGACGGTGTACTCGTTGGGCCGGAACGGTTCGGGCAACTGTTCGAGGAAGTCGGGGTTGTCCTCGGGCGGGAGGAAGTCCTCCTGTTCGAAACTGGTGTTCACGCCGGTGGCGTAGACGCCCGCGCTGGCGCTGATCAGGACGACGACCACCAGAAACAGCGCGGGGGCCCGCTTGGCGATGGCGACGCCGACAGAGAGCGCCGAGGCGAGCGCTGTCCCTTCCTCGCCCAGGGGCGTCGTCGCGAAGGTGGGGATGGCTGTCCGCTCGCGCAGTCGGTCGAGTTCGACCTTCGCCGCGGGAACGAAGATGCCGAAGATCAGGAAGGTGAAGGCGATGCCGATGGCGGCGACGACGCCGAACTCCCGGATGGGCGGGAGGGCGCTTGTGAGGTTCGCCAGAAAGCCGATTGCGGAGGTGCCCGCGACGATGAAGAAGGCGACGGTCAACTGGTCGGTCGTCAGGCGCATCGCGTCACCGATCGACTCCCCGCGGACGCGCTCCTCGCGGTAGCGGTTGATCGAGTGGATGCCGAAGTCGATACCCACGGCCAGCAACAGCGGCGGCACCGCGATGAGCATGTTCGTGAAGGGGATGCCCGCGAGGCCCATGAAGCCGAAGGTCCAGACGATGGCCATCACGAGCGCGACGACGCCCAACACGAGGTCCGCCAGGTCGCGGAACGCGACGATCAGGAAGAAGACGATGAACAGGAAGGCGGCGGGGACGGTCAACAGCAGCGAGTCGGTGAGCACCGAGCCGAACTCCTCGGAGACGATACCCGACCCGAAGACGGTGATGTCGCCGCCCACGGTGTCCTCGACGCTGTCGACGCGCAACTGGATGGGCGTCAACGGGCTGTCCCCGCCCTGACCGGACGCCTCGGAGACGCCAGCCGGCAGTTCGTGCGTGACGGTACCGATTGTGGCGCTGGCCGAGGCCGACCGGGCGTTGAAGTCGTTGCTCAGGAGGCCGGTAAAGCGGTCGTTCGTCGCCGCCAGGTTCCGGACTGCGCGGTCGATTTCGGAGGGCGTCGCCCGCTCGATGGTCCTGATCTGGTCCTCGGTGCTCTCGGCACTCGGGTCGATCTCCTGGGCGACCAGCGACGCGGCGCTGGCCGTCGACTGCACCCGGAGGTCGGGCCG
>CAZUWC010000436.1:0-1927 GCA_964623935.1 uncultured Halobacteriales archaeon | reverse complement strand
TTCTTCCGGAACCCGATGGCCGACCCCTCGATCATCGGCGTCTCCGCCGGCGCCGCCGTGGGGGCGGTCGCCTACATCGTCGCGCCGCTGTCGGTGCCACTGGGGCTGCCCGCCGCCGCGTTTGCCGGCGCGCTCGTTGCGGGCTTTGGCGTCTACCTGCTCGCGACCGAGGGGGGTCACACCCCCGTCGCGACGCTGCTGCTCGCGGGGGTGGCCATCCAGACGTTCCTCGGGGCGGTCATCTCCTTCCTGCTGTTACAGGCCGGGGACAGCCTGGAGGAGGCCATCTTCTGGCTGATGGGCCACCTCCACGCCAGCACGTGGGGGAAGGTCGCGCTGTCGCTGCCGGCCGTCGTGGTCCTGTTCGCGGTGCTCGCGGCGTACACGCGGGACCTGAACGTCCTCCTGCTGGGCGAGGCCGACGCCCACGCGCTGGGCGTCGAGGTCGAGCGTACCAAGCGCGTGCTCCTGGCGACATCGAGCCTCGCCACGGCCGCCGCGGTGGCTGTCTCGGGGGTCATCGGGTTCGTCGGCCTCGTGGTGCCCCACATGCTCCGGCTGGTCGTCGGCCCGGACCACCGGATTCTCCTGCCGACGAGCGCGCTCGCGGGCGCGGCCTTCCTCGTGGCCACCGATACGCTCGCCCGGATGGGCCCCGGCGAGGTGCCGGTCGGGGTCGTCACGGCCGCCGTGGGCGCTCCCTTCTTTTTGTACCTGCTTCGCAGCCGGGAGGTGCACGCGCTGTGATCCGCGTCGATGACCTCCGGGTCGATCTGGGCGGAACGACCGTGCTCGCGGACGTCTCGCTGTCGGTCGCGGCCGGCGAGTTCCTCGCGCTGGTCGGCCCGAACGGCGCCGGGAAGACGACGCTGTTGTGGACGGTCAACGGCCGGCTCGACCCGACCCGGGGGGCGGTCGAACTCGACGGCCGGGACGTCGCCGACCTGAGCGCCCGCGAGACGGCCCGCCTGGTCGCGACCGTCCCCCAGGAGACCGCCGTCGACTTCGCGTTCACCGTCGAGGAGTTCGTGCTGATGGGCCGGACGCCACATCGCGGCCGGTTCGCGACCGTGACTCCCGAGGACCGCCAGGCGGTCAGGCGGGCGCTCGAACGGACCGAGACGGCGGCGCTGGCCGACCGGTCGGTGACGTCGCTCAGCGGCGGCGAGCGACAGCGGGCCGTTCTCGCGCGGGCCCTCGCCCAGGAGACGCCCGCGTTGCTGCTCGACGAACCGACGGCGAACCTGGACATCAACCACCAGGTCCGGACGCTCTCGCTTGCCCGCACCTTCGCCGACGAGGGGACGACCGTGGTCGCGGCGATCCACGACCTCGACCTCGCAGCGCGCTTCTGTGACACGATGGTGATGCTGGCCGACGGGGAGGTCCAGGCCGCGGGGTCGCCGGCAGAGGTCCTCGACAGCGAGGCCATCGAGGGGGCCTTCGACACCCGGGCGGCCGTCGGGACCAACCCCGTGACGGGGACGCCCACGGTGACGCCGTTGGCCGACGCCCCGGGTGGGGGTAGCCGCGTCCACGTCGTCGGCCGTGGCGGACAGGCGGCCCGCGCCATCGGCCGCCTCGCCGCCGCGGGCTTCGAGGTGAGCGTCGGTATCCTGCCCGAGGACGACGCCGCGGCCGGGACCGCCCGCGCGGTGGCGACGAGCGTCGTGACGGCACCGCCCTTCGAGGCTGTCGAGGAGGCGACACGGCGGCGGGCCACGGCCGCCCGCGAGGAGGCACCGGTGACGGTCCTTGCCTCGCGGGTCTCGGAGCCCAACCGCTCGCTGGCGGCCGACGCGAGGACGTTGCTCGCTCTGGAGGGGACGGCCCCGCCGGCCGGGGCCACGGTGGTCGGCGCCGGGGAACTGGTGGCGGCAGTCCGAACCCGGGCCGGGACGGACGCGACGGTCCCGACGGACTGATA
>CAZUWC010000435.1:0-1936 GCA_964623935.1 uncultured Halobacteriales archaeon | reverse complement strand
TCCCACTCCGAGCGGGCTTCGATCTCGCGGTGTCCCCGCTGGGTCGTCGTGTAGACGTTCGTCCGGCCGTCCTTCTCGCTCTTCTCGACGAGCCCCTTCTCGACCAGTTCGTCCAGGTTCGGGTACAGCCGGCCGTGGTTGATCGGCGTCTCGTAGTACTCCTCGAGTTCGGTCTTGAGTGCCAGTCCGTGGGGGTCGTCCATCCCCGCGATGACGTACAGCAGGTCGCGCTGGAAGGCTGTGAGGTCGTGCATCCTGTTTACGTATTGTGTGATTCTACAATTAAGTCTGTCGCACGGCGACAGATGTCCTACTATACCGGTGGACGTAAGAAATGATGTATTCAGCCCGGGACAGAGAGGGGCTGAGAAGTATCACACGTTACGTCCACCGGGATACTCGCGGAGTTCGAACTCGACGCGGTCGATTTCGGCACCCTTCGAGGTGCAGTCGACGATTTCGACGCGGCCGATCTCGCCGAGGCTGTCGACGTGGGTGCCGCCACAGGGACACATGTCGAACTCCTCGATCTCGACGACGCGCAGCGGGTCGACGTGGTCGGGGATCAACTCCAGCAGCGCCCGCCCCTCGTCGACGCTGGCCTCGGCCTCGTCACGCGGGCGGTTGGCCTTCCGTACCGCGAGGTCCCGTTCGATGGCCGCGTTGGCCCGCTCCTGGATGGTCGCGAGGTCTTCCTCGTCGAAGTCCGCGGGCTCGAAGTCGATCCGCGAGCGGTCCTCGTATATCTGGTTGCCCGCGGTCGTCGCACCGAACTCGTCGAGGACCACCCGCGAGACGACGTGCTGGGCGGTGTGCATCCGGCGGAGGGCGTCGCGGCGCTGGGCGTCGACGTTTCCTTCGACGGTCGTCCCCGCGGCGGGCGGGTCGCCGTCCATCGCGTCGACGTAGTGTCTCACCTCGCCGTGGTCTTTCCGGACGTCACGGATTTCGGCGCGGCCGCCGTCCCACGCGATGGTGCCGTGGTCGGGGGGCTGGCCGCCGCCCTCGGGGTAGAAGTAGGTGCCATCGAGGACGACGTACTCGGGGGTCGCCTCGGTGACGGTGGCCGTGAACTCGGTGACGTCGTCGGCATCGGGGAGGTACAGGAGGTCAGTCATCGGTCGGGCTCCAGTTCCCGCTCGTGGAGGAAATCCTCGTCGATGTCCGAGGGCTGGCGCTCCCGGAGCCGGGACTCCAGTTCGGCACGTTCCCACCGGCGGACCGCGTCGCCGCGGACCTCGGCCTGGATCTTCTCGCTGAGGAGGTTGACCGCGACGCTGTTTGCCCCCTCGGGGACGACGAGGTCCGCGCGCTTGCGGGTCGGCGCGACGAACTGCTCGTGCATCGGCTTGACCGTCGAGAGGTACTGGTCGATGACCCCATCGAGGTCCCGGCCCCGTTCGATGACGTCCCGGCGGATGCGCCGCAGGATGCGCACGTCGGCGTCGGTCTGGACGTACAGGCGGAGGTCCTGCATGTCCACCACCGCGTCGTCGTACAGCGCGAAGATGCCCTCGACGACGATGACCTCGGCTGGCTCCACCCGGACGGTCTCGTCGGTCCGGTTGTGTATCGCGAAGTCGTACTGTGGCATCTCGACCGGCTGGCCCTCCAGCAGCGCCTCGAGGTGCTCGCGGACCAGTTCCCACTCGAAGGCAGAGGGGTGGTCGTAGTTGACGTCCTCGCGCTCCCCGATAGCGAGGTGGCTCAGGTCCCGGTAGTAGCTGTCCAGCGGCACGCGCGCGACCGCGTCGCCGACCGCCTCCGTGACCTGCCGGGCGATGGCCGTCTTCCCCGCACCCGTCCCACCGGCGATGCCGATGACGAACGACGGGATTGTCATACACGGTCCCCGGTGGCGACGGTTTTGAAACCATCGCTTGCCCGCGGCGTTGAAGTGACGCCAGCCCTTCCTGCGGGTATGCGCCTCCACTGG
>CAZUWC010000434.1:0-1942 GCA_964623935.1 uncultured Halobacteriales archaeon | reverse complement strand
CCCGTCGCGTTCTCGACCCGTCGCTCGTACCACGACGGCGGCTCGACGGTCGTCGCCCCGACGCGCTCGTAGACGATTTCGCGCCTTATCTCCCGGGTCGAGACCCCGTCGCGGACGGTGTATTCGATCCTGAGTTCGTGGACGAACCCCCGCTCGTCGACGAGCGCCGCGACGCTGTAGGTCTCGACGTCGTCGAACTCCCCGGTCGCGGGCCGTCCGGACCCCCCGACGCGGTAGACCGTTCGTCCCTCGCGCTCGGTCCGCCCGAGCACCATCGACCGCGGCGTCGAGAGGTACCGCTCGATCGCGGCCTGCCCGACGGCCGGCGTCGGGGCGCGGTCGTGGTCCGACGGCAGAGCGACGGTCCGGCCGAAGGCTTCCCGGTCCCCGTTCCAGTAGACGCCGTAGGTGTCGTTGCCGTCGTGGTAGACCGCACCGAGGTGGCGCGCACGCGGGGAGAACCTGCCGGTCGTGACCAGGTAGCGGTCGCCCGCCGCCGCGAGGGTGAGGTCCCGCCGGAGGTGCGAGGTGTTGGGCTCGGCCCGGATCGGGTACCGGTCTAACTGGACGGTGTGGGAGTGGTTCCTCGCGACGCGGTGGTGGGCCCCCGCCAGCGCCGTCACGTCCACGATTCCCCGCAGGGTCACTCCCGGGGGCAGTTCGCGGTCGGTGAGCGGCGGCTCCCCGCTTCCGGCGACCGCCCTCCCGACCGCCGAGGCCGGGGACGCGTGGGGACGGGTCGCGTCCGCCGTTGCGTCGACCGCCCGGACATCCTCGGGGTCAACCGCCGACTCGTCCAGGCCGCTCCCCGTCTCTGCCCCCGACGCCGCCGGCCCGTCTGCCCCGGGAACGGAGCCGGCCGGAAGCCACCCCGCCGCGCCCAGCGCCACTGCGAGCACGAGCACGAGCAGCGCGACGCCGACGAACGCGCCCGCCGTCGACCCGCTGAGCGTTTCCAGTGCCCGGCGCGCCCGCACGGCCGGTGGCGGTGGCAGGGCTTCCGGCGGCGCGCCGAGGTACCGCTCGCAGAGCCGCCGGGTGTCCGGCCGGTCGACGGCGTGGACGAGCATCTCCGCCAGCGCGGCCGCGTCGACCACCCGCGCGTCCCCGGGTCCGCGACCGCGGGGCTCGCCGTCGAATGCGACCACCACGTCGGCCGACACGTCCGGTCGCTGTCCCTGCCGGTCGGCCCGCGGCACCCACACGCGGAGTCTCCCGTTCCCGGCCGTCGCGCCGACGTGGGCGCCCTCGCGGGTCGTCTCGTAGCCCCGTGCCGCGTAGAGGTCCGCGACGAGGCCAGCGAGGGCGTCCCCGTCGAGGCGCCGGAGGTGGTAGGCGAGGTGAGCGGTGTCGAAGCCGCGCATCTGCCAGTGCTTGTCACCGCAGGTGCAAGAGTTCCGCGGCGAACTCGCCAGCGTCGTCGTCCCACTGCGGACCCACATCACCGTACCGGGAGTGGAAAGATAGATTCTTACCCCCGTCTCCCCACGTGTCGATATGAGCTACGAGACTGTCCGGGACGCCGATCCCGATATCGCGGAGGCCCTCGCAGGCGAACGACAGCGACAGAACGACACCCTGGCGATGATCGCCAGCGAGAACCACGTCAGCGAGGCCGTTCTCGAGGCACAGAGTTCCGAACTCACGAACAAGTACGCCGAGGGCTACCCCGGCGAGCGCTACTACGGCGGCTGCGAGCACGCCGACACGGTCGAGCAACTGGCCATCGACCGCGCGAAGGAACTGTGGGGGGCAGACCACGTCAACGTCCAGCCCCACTCGGGCACCCAGGCCAACATGGGCGTGTACCTGGCGATGCTCGAACCCGGCGACCGCATCCTCTCGCTGGAACTCGAACACGGCGGGCACCTCTCCCATGGCCACCCCGCGAACTTCGCGGGCAAGACCTACGAGGTCGAACAGTACCACGTCGACCCGGAGA
>CAZUWC010000433.1:0-1945 GCA_964623935.1 uncultured Halobacteriales archaeon | reverse complement strand
TCGACTTCCAGGAGAAACCCGACGACCCGCCCAGCACCCTCGTCTCCATCGCCTGCTATGCCTTCCCGGCCGACGCCGTCCGCTTCCGGGAGTACCTCTCGGGGGGCAACAACCCCGACGAGCCGGGCTGGTTCCTCCAGTGGCTGGTCGACCGCCGCGACGTCCACGCCTTCACCTTCGACGGGGACTGGTACGACATCGGGGAACCCGCGAGCTACCTCGAGGCGGTCGCCTGGCGACTGGACGGCGACGCCATCGTCGCCGACTCGGCGACCGTCGAGGGGGCCGACCTCGGCGCGAACGTCCACGTCATGGCCGACGCGACCGTCCGCGAGTCCTCACTCGAGAACTCGCTCGTGTTCCCCGGCGCCACGGTCGAGGCCTCGACCCTCGAAGCGTCCATCGTCGACTCGGAAGCGCTCGTGGGCAACCTCGACCTCTCGGAGGCGCTCGTGGGCGCACACTCCCGGATCGACCACGACGGGTAGACCGTCACGCACTTGCGTTTCCACCGTGGAGAGGCGAGTATGCACGACTTCGTCGTCGTGGGCGCGGGACCGGCCGGGTCGCGGTTCGCCCGGCAGGCTGCCCAGCGCGGCCACGACGTCGTCGTCTTCGAGCAGGGGACCGTCGGCGAGCCCCTGGCCTGCTCGGGGCACGTCAGCACGGACCTCTGGCGGTTCACCCCCGAGGGCGCCCGCGCTGCCCTCCTCCAGAACGAAATCTTCGGTGCCCGCTTCCACCTCGGCGGCCCCGACAGCCCGGCCCACCGCTTCTACAAGGACGGGGTCGTCTCGAACGTCATCGACCGCGTGGGACTGGACCGCACGCTCGCAGAGGCCGCCCGCGATGCGGGTGCCGACGTCCGCGAGAACCACACCGTCGTCGGCGTGAGCGAGGACCGCGAGGGCGTGTCCGTGGAGGTCCGGGGCCCCGACGGCGTCGAGACCCACCGCGGACGGATGGTCGCGGGCTGTGACGGGCCGGCCTCGCGGGTCCGGGACGAACTCGGTCTCCCCGAACCCGGGGAACTGCTGCACGGCGTCCTGGGCTTCGACGACGATCCCGACGGCCAGGACTTCGTTGACGTCCACCTCACCGTCCCGCGATTCTTCGCCTGGCGCATCCCCCGCGGCGAGGCTGGCGTCGAGTACGGGTTGGCGACCGGCCCCGGGGCGGACGTCCGCGAGCGCTTCGAGTCCTTCACCGACGCCTACGGCGCCGAGACCGACCGCCGGTGCTCGGGACTCATCCCCATCGGCCCGCCAAAGCGAGTCACCGGCCGGCGCTCCTTTCTGATCGGCGACGCCGCCGCCCAGACGAAACCCTTCACCGGCGGGGGGATCCGCTATGGGATGATCGCCGCCGACCACGCCGCCCGCGAGATCGACCCCACCCGTCCGGGAACGCTGGGGGACTACGAGCGCGCCTGGCGCGACGACCTGCGGACCGAGATCCGCCTGGGCGCCGCGGTCCGGGCGGGCTACTCGCTGCCCGAACCCCTCCAGCGGGCCGGCCTGCGCTTCTTCGAGGGCGAGATCGGCGTCCACATGGACCGCCCGACGTCGCTGTTCTCCCGCGAGCAGTTGCGCGCACTCCTTCCGACCTGACATGTCCGGGCCAGCCACCCCCACACTCGCGGCGTGCCGGCGAGAGATCGAGGAACTCCACGACTTCTTCGTCGCGTGGTACACCGGCCGGACCGACTCCTTCGAGCGCATGGACGCGGCCATCGCGGCGGACTTCGAGATGGTGACGCCAGAGGGCGACCGGATCGACCGCGATGCGGTCCTCGGGATGGTCCGCGAGGGCCGGGCGCAACACGACCCGGGGACGTTCGACATCGAGGTGCGGAACGTCGACCTGCTCGATGCCGGTGACGAGCACGCCGTCGCGCGCTACGAGGAACACCAGCGCGGGCCCGACGGCGGGGACGCCCGGCTCA
>CAZUWC010000432.1:0-1948 GCA_964623935.1 uncultured Halobacteriales archaeon | reverse complement strand
GCTCGTAGTGGCCCAGCACCTCCTTGTGTTCGAGGACGGCCTCGGCGGCCGACCGCGAGTCGAGTTTCGCCATCAGGCGGCCCCACGAGCCGATGACCGGCTTCAGCACGCAGGGGTAGCCGAACTCCTCGACGATCTCCAGGGCGGCGTCCTTCGTAAAGGCCACCTTCGTCGTCGGTGTCGGCACACCCGCCTCTTCGAGGGCGAGGCTGTTCTGGACCTTGTCGGCACAGACCTGCGCCGTCCCGGAGCCGTTGACCACGGGCACGCCGTAGGCGTCCGCGAACTTCGTCGTGTAGAGGCTCCGGCTCGTCGCCAGACAGCGGTCGACGACGACGTCCAGGTCCGCGAAGTCCGCGGGCGAGTCGGAGAGCCCGAACTGCTGGCGGCGGACGTCGATCTTGGTGACCTCGTGACCGCGGTCGCGCAGCTCCCCCAGCAGGAGCTTCTCGTCTTTCCGGATCCGGGAGTAGAGAACGCCGACGTTCATCGGCGCCCCTCCGTGAGCGTCCGGCGCGGGACCGGCACACGGCAGCGCCGCCCGCACCTGGCGCCCTGTGCCCGTCCTGCGCCGCCCGCCATCTCACTCACCCCAGTCCTCTTCGAGCTCGGGCGCCGTGTCCAGCTCCACGGGGTCTGTCCCGAGTACCTCGAGCTCGGCACCGCAGGTGGCACAGTCGACAATCTCTCCTGTCTCCACGTCGTCGTGCAGGGTCACGTCCGCCCCGCACTCGATACAGTCTGCCATCGTACGCTCTACTCCCGGCCGTATCCACTTAAACCTGTCGAACCTATCAGAAAGAATTGATAACGTATACTGCACTCTAAGCGTGTTTGCAGCCGAATTTCCGGACGTTTCGAATCTGATGTTCAGATTTATGGTATATCTTCCCCTCGCGGGGATGGTGGTAGTGGCGGGCTCGGTGCGGTCGAGAAGCGGTTGACTGTCCGGTCAGACATAGCGGTCCACCTCCGCCTCGAGTCTGTCCGCGGCAGTAGTGAGTTCGCGGCGCTTCTCGGCGAGCAGTTCCCGGTCGGCGTCCAGCCTCCCGGCCACGCCCCGCAGGTAAGTCTCCACAGTCGCGGGTGCGGGCCCGCCCCGCGAGTCGCGCGCGGCGACGCTCTCGGCGGGGTCCAGGGCTGCCTCGACCTCGCCCTCGTCGACGTACGCGGTCAGGGGTTCGTCCAGCACGGCCTCGCTGGCGGCGTTCAGGTCCGCGACGGTCGGGTTTTCCGTTTCGGCCGCCGCCCGCGCGACCACCTCGTGGGCTGTCCGGAAGGGCACGCCCGCGGCCGCGAGGAGGTCGGCCACACCCGTCGCCGTCGAGAAGCCCTCGCCCGCGGCGGTTTCGAGCCGGTCGGCGGGCCACTCGGCGGTGGCGACAGCCCCGACGGCCACCGCGACGGACTCTTCCACCGAGTCGATGGCGTCCCAGGCGTGCCGGCTCGCGCGCTGGAGGTCGCGGTTGTACGCCCGGGGCAGCCCCTTCAGCGTCGTCAGCAGTCCCTCCAGGCCGGCGGTCGCGTCGCCGGTCCGACCCCGAACGAGTTCCAGCGTATCGGGGTTCTTCTTCTGGGGCATGATCGAAGAGGTCGAGGCGTAGTCGTCGTCGAGGGTGAGGTGGCCCTTGCTCGCGAACACGACGAGGTCCTCGGCCAGTCCCGACAGCGTCGTCGCGAGCGTCGCACTCGCGGCGGTCGTCTCGACCAGGAAGTCCCGGGCCGAGACGGCGTCCATCGCGTTCTCGACGAGGCCGTCGAAGCCGAGCAGTTCGGCGGTCCGCTCGCGGTCGACGTCGAAGGGCGTCCCGGCGAAGGCAGCCGCGCCCAGCGGCGAGCGGTTCACCCGGTCGTAGGCGTCGCGCAGCCGCTCGGTGTCCCGTGCCAGCGCCGCCTCGTAGGAACACACCCAGTGGGCGACGGTCGTCGGCTGGGCGGGCTGGAGGTG
>CAZUWC010000431.1:0-1952 GCA_964623935.1 uncultured Halobacteriales archaeon | reverse complement strand
TCGAGAAGGTCCACGCCCGCGAGACGCCGGTCCGGTCGTGGTACCTGGACCTGGCGGGCGTCTGGGAGTACTGGGGGGCCGAGCGAAACTACCACCACACCGGCCCCATCTCGACGAACTACGCGCTCCGGGAGGCCTGCCGGCTCATCGCCGAGGAGGGCATCGAGTCGGTCTGGGCACGCCACCGCCGCGTCGGCGGGGCGATCAAGGCCGGCGCCGAGGCGATGGGGCCCGGACTGGGCGTCGCCGACGACCACTGGCTGCCGACGCTCAACCCCGTGGCAGTGCCCGACGGCGTCGACGACGACCGCGTCATCGAACGCATGCTGGACGAGCACGGCATCGAGATCGTCGGCGGCCTCGGCGCGCTCGCGGGGGACATCTTCCGCGTGGGCTGTATGGGCCACTCCGCCCGGCCCGGGAAGGCCCTGGAGGTCGTCTCGGCGCTGGGGACGGTCCTCGCCGAGGAGGGTGCCGACGTGGATCCCGACGCGGGCGTGACCGCCGCCCGGCGCGCGCTCGCAGAGTGAATCGGGTCGACCGTGGCAGACATCGGAGAGTGCGGCGGAAAACCACTTTCGCCGCCCTCTCCAAACCCACAAGAAGGTGGGGTCCCCAGGGACCGACGAGCCGATGGGAGGACGCGAATTGCTCGCCGAGCGGGACCTGCCCTTCGATCCCGGTGCCGTCGATATCGACGACGCCGACGTCCTGGAGTTGCTCGAACCGGCCGTCCGGGAGTGGTGGGTCGAGGAGTTCGGCGCGTTCGTCCCCCAGAACGGCGGCTTCTTTACGCCGCCACAGAAGGAGGCCATCCCGCTCATCCACGAGGGCGAGAACGCGCTCATCTGTGCCCCGACTGGCAGCGGGAAGACACAGGCAAGTTTTGCCGCTATCATCAACGAACTGTTCCGCCGGGACCGCACGGAGGGACTCGACAACAGCGTCTACTGCCTGTACGTCTCGCCGCTGAAGTCACTGGCCAACGACATCCACCGGAATTTGGAGGTGCCCCTCTCGGGCATCACCGAGCGACTCGACGAGCGCGGCGACGACGTCGAACTCAGGCACGCCATCCGCCACGGCGACACCGCCGACAGCGAGCGCCAGGCCATGCTCGATGAGACGCCACACATCCTCAACACCACGCCCGAGACGCTCGCCATCCTCCTCAATTCGCCGAAGTTCAAGCGGAAACTCGAGACCGTCGAGTACGTCATCGTCGACGAGATCCACAGCCTCGCGGAGAACAAGCGCGGCACCCACCTCGCGGTGTCCCTGGAGCGCCTGGAGGCCATGGCCGAGGGCTCGCCGACACGCATCGGGTGTTCGGCCACCGTCGAGCCCCTGGAGGGGATGGCCGAGTTCCTCGTCGGCAGGGAGCGTCCGGGCGGACCGCCCCGGGAGTACGAACTCGTCGACGCCCGGTTCGTCCGGGAGTTCGACATCGAACTCTCCTGTCCGACAGACGACCTCATCCACACGCCCGCCGGCGAGGTCAACGACCGCTTCTACGAGCAGTTACACGGCCTCGTACAGGACCACACGAACACGCTCGTGTTCACGAACACGCGCTCGGGGGCCGAACGCGTCCTGCACAACCTCCGGGAGCGGTTCGGGTACGACGAGTCGAACTCGGGGTGTCACCACGGCAGCCTCTCGAAGTCCCGGCGCCAGGCCATCGAGGCGGACCTCAAGGCCGGCGACGTCGACGTCGTGACCACCTCGACGTCCCTGGAGTTGGGCATCGACATGCCACACCTCGACCTGGTGGTCCAGGTCGGCTCCCCGAAGTCGGTCGCCGCGCTGCTCCAGCGGGTCGGCCGGGCGGGCCACCAGCTGGGCGAGACGGTGACGGGCCGGGTGTTCGCGCTCGACCGGGACGAACTTGTCGAGTGTGCCGTCATGCTGCAGAAGGCCGAGGAGGGGTTCGTCGACCGGGTCTTCGTCCC
>CAZUWC010000430.1:0-1955 GCA_964623935.1 uncultured Halobacteriales archaeon | reverse complement strand
TCCCGCGGGGGGCGTTCAAGGGGGCGACGCTGGACATCCTCTACCAGGGCGAGGGCCTCTCGAAGCTGGACGACGCGACGCGGGACCGCGTCTTGGAGTTCGCGGAGGACTTTCTCGATTGTGACTGCGAGGCCAACCCCCACTGTGGGTGTCCCGAGCGGAAGTTCGCCCGCTACCTGCTGGAGTTGCGCGCGGAGGGGCTGGGCCCCGACGCCATCGTCGACGCGATGGGCGCCGAATATATGCTCTACGCGTATCCGGGCGACGTTCTCTCCTTCCTCGACGACGGTGTCCGCACCCTGGAGGCAGCCGAGGCACTGGCGGACGTCGACGGCCGCGAGGACGCGGGCGAGCGGGCGCGGCAACTGCGGGAAAATCTGGTGCGATAGAGGGCGGGTGGGTGAGCCGTGCGCGTCAGACAGAGGAGTCGTCGAAACTGCTGCCGATACGGTAGGAGGGTTCCTCCTCCTCGTCGCCGTCGAGATCCTCCAGCTGGACGACGTCCTCCTCGTCGGCCTCGTCGAGTTCCTGGCGGAGCTTCGTGACGTAGCGCTTGTGCTCTTCGAGTTGTTCCCGGAGGTGTTCGGCCTCGAGTTCGAGGCGTTCGTGTTCGCGGACGAAACTCTTCGGGACCTCCACCTTCGGCGGGAAGCTCCGGGTGCTGGAGCCGCTCGATTCGCTGACCTCGTGTTCGGGGACAACCTCGACCTGGCCGTCGTGGGCGACCAGCATGTCCACGTAGTCCCGGAACACCGCCGACAGCGAGATGTCGCGCTCCTCCGCGATGTCGCGCAGGGTCTCGAACTTCTCCTGGCTCACCCGGAAGGAGATGGTCTTGTTCTTGTTGCCCATGTGGGAGAATGTGGTCACTCCGACCACTTAACCGTTTGTCAGACGCGTTTCACTGCTGGAAACCCGAAAAAAACCGGGCTGCGGCCGAACGGTGGGCGATTCGGTAGACCCGTCAAAGTGAATGCTGTAACGATTTACCGTTTCAACCGCGTCACGCCGTGCGGTTGATCCGGAAAAGGCTTACAGCAATCACTATCAGGCCGTGCTCGCTTCGGCCTGCTCGGCGTCGAGGCTCTCGAGGGCGTCCTCGACGATGCGCTTGTAGTTCTCGACGGGGAGGTCGTACTGTTCGCGGGCCATCTCGGCGTACTCGTCGACGCCCTCGCCCTGGTAGGACTGGATGCGCTCGATGGTCCGAGCGGCGGCCTCGACGACCCAGCGGTCCCGGGTGGTCTCGTCGACGCGGTTGATCGACTCCGGGCGGACCGAGACGTTCACGTCGCCGTCGTCGGTCTCGTAGGTGCGGGGTTTGCCCACGACCGCAACGTACTCGGGGGGTTCGAGTTCCCGGAGCATCGAGGCGGCGTCGGGCTGGTACTGCCCGGCGTAGGTGAAGAACGTGTCGCCGTTGGGGTCGACGACGCGTCCCTGCCAGTACTCCGAGTCCTCGCCGACGTCCTCGGTTTCGGTGAGTGTGCCGACGACGAACACGCGGTTGGCTCGCTGGCCCGTCGGCAGGAGGACGTAGACGGGTGCGCGGTCGTCGTCCGACTCCTTGAACGTGTAGGTCGCGTCGTTGAACTCGCGTGCGAACACGCGGCGGGCGACCTCGCGGGTGGGTGTACTCGCCATTATATCGACCTCGCTTTGATGAGGACTGCTTCGGTGTCTGCCGGCTCGGTGAGCCGCTCGAGGCCGTCTGCCAGGACGTACCGGCCCAGGGTCGGCCCGGTCACGCGGTAGTAGTACCCCAGCGTCTTCTCGCGGATCTCGTCGGCGACGACACTCGTATCGAGGGCGTCCATGGCCATCTCCTGGGCCTCCTCGAGCGTGATGCCGGCGACGTCCTCGGTGGCGTCCTGGTCGAAGATGACCTCGTGGACGTCGGCGCCGTCGTCGAGGACGCCCTTGATGCGGAGGTCGAACTCGCCCTCGACCTCGCC
>CAZUWC010000429.1:0-1980 GCA_964623935.1 uncultured Halobacteriales archaeon | reverse complement strand
CGAGGGCTGAGACGGTCGTGCGTATACCGGTGGACGTAACGTTTGATACTTCTCAGCCCCTCTCCGTCCCGGGCTGAATATATCATTGCTTACGTCCACCGGTATAACCAATTTCATAGTGATTGCTGTAAGCCTTTTCCGGATCAACCGCACGACGTGACGCGGTTGAAACGGTAAATCGTTACAGCAATCACTATCAGACGGTCTTCTGTTTCGTGGGAAGCAGAGGAATTACGCACGACCGTCTGATCCCACATCACAGCATATAGGTCGGCGAGGGCACTACTACGTGCAATGCCCGATACGACAGACGGCTCCCCGGTCCCCGACGGCGGCGACGAGTTCCCGGACCCCGGCAGTTCCCGTCGCTCCCTCCTGATTTACCTCGCAGGACGGACGGCAGTCGTCGCGCTCGCCGTCGTGCTGTGGTACGTCTCCCGGCCGCTGTGGCACGGACTCGTCTACTCGATGCTGTTCTCGCCCTCGGCGGCCGTCTTCGTCGGCGGCTCCCTGCTCGCGGCGCTGGTCCTGTGGTACCTGCCGCCCTCGCGGGTCGAGACCGGCGACGGCGGCCGGGATGTGACCGTCGAGATCGAGGGCGGAAGCGATATCCGGCTCGACCAGCTGTTCGACGTCCGGGGGACGGCGCGGCGCAAACTCCGGATTTTCGGGGCGGTCGTTGGCGTGCTGTTCGTCCTCTCGATACTCGTTTCCATCCCTGCTGGCGCGCTCGAACAGCGGACGCTCGCCCAGCAGACGGTGGCCGACGCGGCGGAACTCGAAGAGTTCCCCCAGGCCAACCCCGAGAACCCCCGGGTCGTCCCGCGGGAGGTGTCGGACGTCTCGACGCGGGGGTCGGTCTCGTACCGCCAGCACCGCCTCGGTCCCAGCGACATCGCCCGCAAGGAGGACGGCTCGCTGGGCTGGTCCTATGCCATCCAGCCCAACGGCTTCCGGAACCGCGTGGTCGAGAACCAGCGCGGCGTCCTGATCACCGGCATGACCAGCCTGGAGGAGCGCCCCATCGACGTCCACGAGGAGGACTTCGAGGCCGGCGAGGGGATGTTCCTCCACCGGTCGGCCGACTGGAAACTCAAGTCGACGGACTACATCGCACGCTACAACGACGACGCCGTCGAGTTCAGCCACGACGGGAAGCCCTACATGTACTACGCAAAGACGGGCCACGAGTGGCACCTGACGCCGCTGCCCCACACGACCCCGACCTGGGACGGCGGCGCCCTGGTCCACCCCGACGGGACGGTCGAACACCTCACGCCCGAGGAGGCACAGGACAACGCCATCCTTGACGGCCAGCGCCTCTACCCGCTGACGCTGACCCGCACCGAGATGGGGTCGCTGGGCTACCGGAACGGCATCGTCAACCAACTGCCGGTGGTCGGCGCCCACGAGGGGGAAGTCGAGATCGCGGGCCTGCCTCCGGACACGTCCAACAGGCAGCCCTTCGTCATCGACCTCGCGGGCGAGCGCATGTCCTACGTGACCGCGATGGAGCCGTTCGGCGTGGACACACGCGGGCTCGACGAGGTGTGGTTCGCCGATGCCGAGACCGGCGAGTTCACCTTCTTCGGGACCGACGAGGCGACCCTGACCGGCCCCGAGCGGGCGATGGGCATCGCGCGGTCGGCCGACTCCCGGACCAACTGGGGCGAGAACTTCGTCGTCGCCGAACCCGTCCCGGTGACCGTAGACGGCGACCTCTGGTGGCACATCAAGGTCGCACCCACCGACTTCACCGACGTCACCAGGAACGTCTTCGTCAACGCCGAGGACGGCGAGGCCGTCGAGATCCGCGACGACGAGGCCATCCGCTCGTTCATCAGCGGGAACGTCTCCGGAGTCGGCACCGAACCCGGTGAGGACCGTCCCCCCGCCGACGACCGCGACGGCCGGGCCGGGAGCGACGACGGCCCCGCCTACTACATCGTCGTCACCGACGAGAACGGGACCGTCATCGAG
>CAZUWC010000428.1:0-1983 GCA_964623935.1 uncultured Halobacteriales archaeon | reverse complement strand
TCGTGTTCAACGGCTTCTCGAAGGCCTACGCGATGACCGGGCTCCGACTCGGCTACGCGCTGGCGCCGCCCGAGGCGACGACGGCGATGAACCGCATCCACCAGTACTCGCTGCTGTCGGCGCCGACGACCGCGCAGTTCGCCGCCATCGAGGCACTCGAGACCTGCGACGACGACGTCGCCGAGATGCGCGCCCAGTACGACCGGCGCCGGCAGTACGTCCTCTCGCGGTTCGCGGAGATGGGGCTGGACTGTTTCCGCGCGACGGGGGCCTTCTACGCCTTCCCGGAGTGTCCCCGCGAGGACGCGGCCGCCTTCGCCGAGGAGTTGCTGGAGGAGCAGTCGGTGGCGGCCGTCCCGGGGTCTGCGTTCGGCGCGGCCGGCGAGGGCCACCTCCGGGTTTCCTACGCGACCGGCCTTGGCGAACTCAAGGAGGCGATGGCCCGCATCGAACGGTTCGTCTCCGGCTAATCAAAATCAATACCGATAACTGGAGACAAACCGCAGGGAGGCGAAACCGTGGCGAGGTAGCGTCACCGACCTGCTCCAATTCTCGCGTCTGAGAAGGGCGCCGTAACCTTTTTTCTCTAGTGGTGACACCACTGAACATGGCTATTGACGGCACGGAGGAACGCGAGGACGATGCCGTCTCGGGGGCTGTGCCGAGGGACGACGGGGGAGCGACAGCCGGCGAGTACTCCTGGGAGGAGTTCGGCCGCGAACACGGGGGTCCCGGTCCGGTCGACCGGGCCAGGCACCTGGGGTTCGACCCGCGGGACCTGCCACGAATGCTGGAGGCCGGTGCCAGTGCCGCCGAGACGCTGGGCCGGGAGTGGGACGAGTTCCGCGACCCGGCCGGGCAGACGATTGTGGCGGGGGAGTACACGTGGGAACACTTCAAACAGGAGTACTACTACGACGCCGACGGCGAACCGCCACGCGACAGCGACGGCGAGGTGGTCCCGTTCGACCCCGCGGAGTATCTTGGCTTTGCCGAGGAGGAGACCGAGTGGATGTGCAGCGAGGCCCACGCGCTGTGCTCGCACCTCGAGGGGATGGTCGACGAGCGGACCGTGGACGTCCCCGAGAACCTGGACGAGGACGAGTTCTTCTCGACGCCGGAGGGAGCCACGACGGTCGTCAACCGCTACGACCTCGAGAAGACGGTGCCCATCGAGAAGAAACGCCACTTCGTCGAGGAGCACCGCTACTGGGTGAACAAGCCCTTCGCGTGTATCGTGGTCTTCCACTCGCGCAAGGAGAACGAGCGCAAGTACTACGTAATCGAGCCCTACATGAACGAGATCGAGGCCGACCTCCGGGAGTTCATCGCCGGGAAACTGAAGACGGCGATCAAGTACTCCGACGACGAGGTGGTCGTCCAGGGGGACGAGACCGACCGCGCGGAGGTCGTCGAACGCGAGACCGAGCGCCTCCTCAACCGGTACGACCTCTACGACGGGTCCGTCCTCGATTCGAACGGGAGCGGGGGCGTCCTCGACGCGGTCAAGGGCGTCCTGGGCCTGGGCGGCGGGCCCGAGGTAAACGGGGACGAACCCGCGGCACTGGAGGGTATCGAGGTCCGTCCCGAACCGGTCGTCCTCGAGGAGGACCCCGATTCCCTCTCGGAGTACCAGGTCGAGAAACTCCTCTACGAACTCAAGCGGGACTTCATCGGCTACGCGAGGATCGACCCGATCAAACACGACATCAACGTCGAGGACATCTCCTGTGACGGCTACAACTCGCGGGTGTTCGTCTACCACACCGACTACGAACAGATCATCACGAACGTCGAACACGGCGAGGACGAACTCGACGAGTTCGTGGTGAAACTCTCCCAGCGCTCCGGGAAGGGTATCAGCAAGCGCCAGCCACAGGTCGACGCCACACTCCCCGACGGCTCGCGGGCCCAGTTGACGCTGGGACGCGAAGTGTCCGACCACGGGACCAACTACACCATCCGGCAGTTCAAGGACGTCCC
>CAZUWC010000427.1:0-1988 GCA_964623935.1 uncultured Halobacteriales archaeon | reverse complement strand
GGTCAACCGTCACCCTAAGGGGACCGGCGCCCCAAGATCCACTAATGAGCGAGTCCCCGGACGAGTCGCGCCAGCGCGCCGATACCACCGACGGGAGCGACGGCGCGGGCGAGGGCGAAGGCACGGACGCGACTGGGTCCGCCGACGCGGCCGAGGACGGGGACATCGAGGCGTTGCGCCGGCAGGTCGAGGCGGAGTACGACTTCGAGAACTTCGGCCCCCGGGAGATGGCGGCGATGAGCCCCGAGGAGTGGGAGGCAGCCTTCGACCCCGAGACGTGGATCACGGGCGAACGCCTCCTCGATCGGGTGGAGGCCGACCTCAGGGCTCGGGTGCGCGACCGGGACGTCTTCGCCCGCGTCGAGCGGTTCGAGGACCTGCTGGTCGCGTACTCGGACACAGGGTACGCCGCGGTGTACCCCGACGGCAGCGTCGAGGGACGGGGCACCGTGCTGCGTGACGTCAAGCCGACGGTGGCGCTGTGCTCGATGGATACCTACGACGTCCCCGAGATGCCCGAGGGGGACCTCCTCCCGCGGCCCCACGAGATTCCCGACGACAGTTCCAGCCAGCTCGGCAACACCGTCCTGCAAATCGTCGCGGGAATCCACGTCCTCGCCGGCCTGACCCTGCTGGGGGCGTGGGTGCTGTTCCTGACGGGGGTGCTCTCCCGGCCGGGAACGAGCACGCAGGGGCTGAACCTCGTCTTTCTCGTCGTCGCGGCGCTTGGCTTTCTCGCAATCGGTGTCTTCCTGCTGGCCGTCGTGGCCAACGCCCGACTCTCCGATAAGTTCCGGGCCGAGGAGTTCCGCGACCGGTTGCGGGCAGTCGGGCTGGCCGACGGCGAACGTCCCGACTTCCTCCGGGAGGTCGACGGCCTCCCCGAGGAGTTCTTCGAGGACGGGCAGGGCGTGACCAGTCCGGGCGATGACGACGACGGCGAGGGCCCGACGTAGCCGGGCAGGCCGGCGTATTCGGTGGGTTTATACAAAACCAGTCCTGACGTCAGAACGCACATGAACAGGCGGGACTTCCTCCGAACTGCCGGCGGCGCGGCCGGCGCGACCGCCACGGCGAGCGCCGGGACTGGCAGCGCGCTCGCCACCTCCGAATCCGGCGGCGACGGCGGCGGAGGCGGTGGTCAACCGGACTTTGGCGGCTACCTCGACGACGTGGGCAACTTCGACGGCTCCGTCGTGGACGCCACGGGCCAGGACGAGGCGACCGTCGAGGTCGGCGCCGAGGGCAACGGCGGCAACCTGGCGTTCGGGCCGGCGGCGGTCCACGTCGACAACGGTGCCACCGTCGTCTGGGAGTGGACCGGCGAGGGTGGCTCGCACAACGTCGTCAGCGAGGACGGTGCCTTCGAGAGCGACCTCACCGGCGAGGGCGGGTTCACTTTCGAGCACACCTTCGAGGAGGACGGCGTCTACAACTACTTCTGTCAACCCCACAAGAGCGTCGGCATGAAGGCGTCGGTCGTCGTCGGCGAGGACTTCGCCACGAAGGGGGCCGGCGAGTCGACGCCCCTGGAGCCCTCGCACATGGGCGCCCAGATCCACGAGCACTTCGTGGGCGTGTCGGTCGTGCTGGCCATCTCGGTCAGCCTGGTGTTCAGCTTCTTCGTGTTGAAGTACGGCGAATCGGCACACACCAAGGGAGGGAACAACTGATGCCATCGGAAGGCAGCACCTACGGCGACATCCACAGGTACGAACCGGCCCGCGAGAGCACGGCGGCCGCGGTTGCAATCGTCGTGTTGACGCTGCTGGAAGTCATTCTGGTGGCGCTTTTCACTTTCGGGCTCCTGACGGGCTGGGGGTACCCGCGGCAGTTCGCGGCCGTGGGGAACATGTTCCTCGGGGCACTGCTCGCGGGGATGTTCATCAACCTCTCCTTTATTCTCGTGTTGTACCGCAAGGAGTTCCTCCCGGACGTGATGATCGTCAAGAAGCGCCGCCGGAAGTGGGAGGACCTCTACATCCGCG
>CAZUWC010000426.1:0-1991 GCA_964623935.1 uncultured Halobacteriales archaeon | reverse complement strand
CTGCCGGGCAACGCGCCCTCGGACGCGCCGGTCGAACAGCCCACGAACGACAGCGACGCAGCCGACGCCGCCGGCCCCGACGCTGCGGGCGCCAACGCTCCGGACGATGTCGCGGACGCACGCGCCGACGAGTCTGACGACGAACGCGGCGAGTCGGCCGCCGACAGGCGCGGCCCGCCCGCGGAACTGCCCTCGCAGGTACCCGACTTCGTGAGCGGGATCCACGACCTCGTCAACCAGAAGATCGACGGCACGCTCTCGAACCTCGGCGAGCAAGTCAGTTCGGTGACGCCCGAGGAAGACCGGAGTGAGAACGCCGACGACGCCGACGACGACAGTGACAATAGCGAAAACAGCGACGCCGACGACGCTGAGGAGGACCCAGACGATGAGTCGTCCGGCGAGTCGTAACGACACCACCCCCTCCGACGCCGAATCCCCGCTGACACAGCCCCTCCACCAACCTGTCCCCCGCTGACGCCAGCCGGTCCCTCGTTTTGCCGACGCTGTTCGGTTCTTCCGGTCAGAACCTCCACTGCCGCTACTCGAGCAGGTCGTCGACGGCACCGCGAGCGGCGAGCGCGGCGTCGTCGGCGACGCGCTCGGGGTCCGGGCGTCCCTCGGCGTCGAGGTAGACGTCCACCTCCAGGACGCCGTCCTCGAAGCTGACGGTCACGTCGACGTCGTCGAGTTCCGAGCGGTCGTACCGCGAGAAGACGACATCCTCGGCCGCCTGTGCGGCCGTCCGGACGACCTCGGCGTCGTCGGGGTCGTCCGCCGCCCCCATTATGCGCCGCCGGCGCCCGGGCCGCCGATCGGGCCGCCGCCACCGCCCATCCCGCCGAGCATCTGCTGGAGTTCCCCCTGGAGTTCCTCGAACTGCTCCTGGACGCGCTCCTCCTGCTTCTGGAGGGTCTCGACGCGCAGTTCCAGGCTCTCGACTTTCTCCTCGAGGTCGTCCTGGGCCTCGTCGTAGTCGGTCTCGACGAGCAACTCGCCGACCTCGCGGTACATCGTCGTCTCCCCGTCGACGTCCTCGAGTTCCTCGAGGGCGGTCTGGGACTCGTTGAGTTCGGTCTCGGCCTGCTGTTTCTGGGCCGCGACCTGCTGGGCCGTCTCCTGGAGGTCCTGTAGCTCTTCGAGTTTCTCCTGTGCCTCGGGCGGCAGATTGCCTTGCATACCCACGAGGAGGAGAGCCGGCGTTTTAAACCCACGCTTTCGGTGCCATCGCGGCCTGCGAGCGGGAGAGCCAGGCAGCGGCAGGGTCATAGCCGACAGTATCAGCCCACGGCGTCGCCGGCGGCTTCGGCCACCGACACGAGCGTCAGCCAGGTGTTCAGGCCGGCCCGGAGCGCGACCAGGTCCTCGGCCTCGATTGCCACTTCGAGCGTCGCGCCCTCGCGGGTCACCGCCACCTCGGAGCGGTCGCCGTCGATGTCCCCGACCTCCGGGCGGAGCGACCGCTCGACGCGGCGGGCGCGCTCGGCGTCGTCGTACTCGACGGCGAGAAGGGAGTCGTGGGGGCTACTCGACGCCGACTTCCTTGATGTCACGGCTGCGCTCCTTCAGGAGCACCCGGTGGCCACAGTAGGGACACCGGACGCCGCCGTACTCGTCGAGCGTCACGTCGCGCTTGCACCGCGAACACTTGTAGCTCATGTCTCTTCCTCGTCCTCGCCGAGTGCGGCGCGGATCGAGCGGCCGACCGTCCGCCCTGCGGGCGTCTCCGGGGTGTAGGCCCCGCCGGTGAACGTGTAGCCACAGGCGCCACACTCCCAGACGCCGGTGCCCTGGCGCTCGACCCGGTCGGCACCGCAGTCGGGACACTCGTGGTCTTCGCGCATCGTCTCCTCGATCTCGGCGACCCGGCGTCGGGCGACCCGCCCGTACCGCGCCCCGAACCGTCCGGCGCTCCCGGTTTCTCCGCGTTTGCTGGCCATGTTGCCGTAAGGTCCGCCGAGGGCGCCAATAACCCCTGCGATTTCACCCGC
>CAZUWC010000425.1:0-1992 GCA_964623935.1 uncultured Halobacteriales archaeon | reverse complement strand
TATTACCACGAGAGGCGCACGCGCCCACCGGCGTCGACGCCGAACCTCTCGTCGCCCCGGCCCTGGTTGACCGCGAGTTCGACGTTGCCGTGGCTGCCCACCGTGACGACACGGTGGCCGGGTTCGACCTCGGCGTAGGCCCGGCGGGCCGAGGCCCAGACCCCGTTTGCCTTGACGTGTGAGTCGAAGCGGTCCGCGAGGACCTCCCCCGGGATGTTCGTGATGACGTTCCCGAACCCGTCGACGGTGATGGCCTCACCGACGGCACCGTCCTCACCGACGGTTGGGACGGGCAGTGTCAGGTCCTCGTAGCCATCAGCGGCGACGAACCCCGACTGGGTCTCGAAGGAGTCGACGCCGCCAGCGTGGACGCGCGCGGCGGCCGGCGCGAACACGTCGCGCCCGTGGAACGTCGAACTCTCGGCGACGGGTGGCCAGCGGCCGTTGTCGGTCCTGCCCTCGGGGCCGGGGTCCTCGTAGGTGACCTCGAAGACCTCCAGCGGGCCCTCGGCCAGTTCGCGTGCCGCCGGGAGCAAAACGCCGTTGTCGGGGCCGACGAGCGCGTGGTCGCCGGCCCGCACCACGATGGCCGCGCGGTCGGTGCCGACACCGGGGTCGACCACCACGAGGTGGACGGCCGGCGGGAAGTACGGGAGCACCTCCCGGAGCCAGAAGCCCGTCGCACGGACGTCCTGGCGGGGGAACTCGTGGGAGACGTCGACCAGTCTGGTGTCGGTCTCCTGGAGGATGACCCCTTTCATCGCGGCCGGGTAGGGCCAGCCAAAATCCGAACTGAGCGTGATCATTCCTCGCCCCCGTCGGTGTCGGCGATGCGGCGCAGGCGGGCGACGCCGTCGATTTCCGCCACGGCCGCGACGACCGCTTTCGGGACGCGGTCCTGCCAGGGCTCGCCGTCGATCATGTTCTCGCGGATGCGCGTGCCGCGCAGGCGCCCGCGATCGATCATCTCCGAGTCCCGGACCTCGTAGTTCGCCTCGTCGAACAGGCGTATCACGAGCGGGTTGTTCGAGAAGACCACGTCGAATGGCGGACACATACTCTCGACGTGGCTGACCCAGACGGCGTTGCGCTCGATGTCCTCGAGGGGGACCACGTACGTCTGGACTGGCAACTCCGCGAGGACGTTCGAGATCATCACCATCCGTTCGCCCGCGGTGAAGGGGTTGCGGACGGTGTGGGAGGCGTCGGCGCTGCCGATGCCCACGACGAGCTCGTCGACTTCCCGCGCGATCTCAGTGACGAGCTGCTCGTGGCCGTTGTGGAACGGCTGGAAACGGCCCACGAGAAAGCCTCTGAGCGTCTGCATGTGTGCCCTCCCGGCGGCCAGGTTTAAGAACGATACGGGTGCTCGTGTCCCGCTGGAGAGCCCCTGAATCCGGTCGCTTGCTTGCGGTTACGGGTGGGCGGCAAGCCTGTACGTGGGGAGAAAGTATATCAGTCGACAGCCCCTACCTTGTACTGTTAGCAACGTTTGCATGAGTGACAATATAGACACCGACGACACCCCGGGAGCGGACCCGGAGGCAACCGTCGACGAGGCCGTCGAGGAGCCACCTCCCGAGGAGGAGGGCGGCACGGACCTCGGGAGTGACGTCGCTGTCGACACGGGGGTCGAGGTCGACGAGGAGGCAGAAGACGGCCTCCTCGGTGGCCTCCAGATCGAATCGTCCGGCGACGTGGACGTACCCGACCGCCTGGTCGACCAGGTGATCGGGCAGGACCACGCACGGGACATCGTCAAGAAGGCGGCCAAACAGCGCCGCCACGTGATGATGATCGGCTCGCCCGGGACGGGCAAGTCGATGCTCGCGAAGGCGATGAGCCAGCTCCTCCCCAAGGAGGAACTCCAGGACGTTCTCGTCTACCACAACCCCGACGACGGCAACGAACCGAAGGTCAGGACAGTCCCCGCCGGAAAGGGCGAACAGATCGTCGAGGCCCACAAGGAGGAGGCCCGCAAGCGCAACCAGA
>CAZUWC010000424.1:0-1994 GCA_964623935.1 uncultured Halobacteriales archaeon | reverse complement strand
CGACAGTATCAGTCGTGGGGCGTGGCCCGTGGTTCCATGACGTGGCGTGTGACGGTACCGCGGCCCGAGACGGGGGATGTTTTTAGTCCGCGAGCGTGATACGGCGTGTATGTCCACGGACAGCGGGGACGAGTTGCCCGAGCCGGCCGAGCCCGAGAAGGTTCCGGACTGGGAGGACGAGTACGTCGACCGGGTGAGCGACCGGCTGATGTTCAACTACGACCTCGAGAAGGACTACGTCGTCGAGGGCCGGACGTTCACCATGTACGGCGAGATGCAGGTCCACCACGAGAAGCACTTCCTGCACCCGGTGCTGTCGTTCGCCCACCACGACACGTTCGAGCACCTGTTCGGCCGCGACTGCGGGGGGGTGAGCGTCGACCGCGTCGAGTCCTTCGTCGACCTGGGCCACGATATCGCCGACGAGTGGATCGACGCCGACGAGGAACACTATGCCACGGAGTTCACGTTCGCGCTGCTGGTCGACGGGATTCCCGACGACGTCCGGTCGTTCGTCGACGGGTTCCGGGACCGGACGATGCTCAAGAAGGGCTACTACGGCCACTACGAGGTCCACCTGCTCGTGGTCGATCCCGACCGCGAGGACCTCGTCGCGAGCGAGAAGGCATCACTTGACGATGCGTTTCGCGTCTGGGAACCGCTCGAAGAGGAAGAGATCACGTGGCTGGATCTCCTCCGGCGCCGCCTACAGCTCTAGTCGTCGCTCGGTTCCGCGGACGTCTCCTTGCCGGTGTCGAAGAACCGGTCGCGTTCCTCCTTGACGCTGGCGTAACCCATCCGCAGGACCGACACTGACAGGAAGATGAGCAGGAGCGCCAGCACGATCTGCACTGCCGTCGAGGCCATGGCCGTCGTCGTCGCGCCGGCCTCACCCCAGTTGCCCTGGATGAACTTCTGGTAGAGGTTCTGGTAGAGGGCCAGATACAGCAGTGCGCTGATGGTGATGGTGAACATGAACGCCATCGGGACGCCCGTCGAGAGCAACTGCTTGGTATCGTCCCAGTTGGCCAGCCAGACCGTCGCCACCAGCAGCGCCAGTGCGGCGAGGGTCTGGTTGGCGCCGCCAAAGAGCGGCCACAGGTCAGCCCACCGACCGGAGGCGACCAGCACGTAGGCCGGCACCGCCAGAATTCCGGCGTTGACGTACCGGTTGGCGCCGAGTTCCTGGATTGACGTCTCGGGCGTGCCGATTATCTCCTCCAGCATGTACCGACCCAGGCGCATGCCCGTGTCGGTACTTGTCAGGAGGAAGCTCACCAGCACCAGTCCCATGAAGGTCGCGCCGACGACCTGCGGGAGCCCGAAACTCGTGAGGACGATGCCGCCGCCGGTCGCGAAGTTCGGCAGTGCCAGGCCGATGCCGCCGCCCGCGGGTGCCTGGGCGTAGACCGCGACCGTCACGAGCGCCACCGACGCCAGCAGTCCTTCACCAAGCATGCCGCCGTACCCGATGAGGCGGGCGTCGGTCTCCTTGTCCAGTTGCTTGGCCGTGGTGCCCGAGGAGACCAGCGAGTGGAACCCGCTGATCGTCCCGCAGGCGATGGTCACGAATAACAGCGGGAACAGTGGCACGGCAGCGAACTCGGGGTTGCCCCAGAAGCCGTGGAAGGCGTCCAGGTTGATCGTCAGTGGCTGGGAGGCGGTGCCAGCGATGGTACCGACGATCACGGCAAGCAACACCCCGCCGACACCCGTGTAGAGGATGCTGGACGTGAGGAAGTCACGCGGCTGCAACAGCACCCACACGGGGAGGACGCTCGCCACGAACGCGTACACGATCACAACCGGAATCCAGGCACCGATGTTCGCGTTAATCACGGCCGGGGTCGGAAGGCTGTCGAAGAGTACAATCAGGTTGCCGCCCCGGGTGTACTCGATGGGAACCATCGTGATCGGGTACTGGATGCCGACCCAGACGCCGGCGAAGACGGCCGCGATGAACACGACCGCCCCCGGCAGGAACGGCCCCTCGA
>CAZUWC010000423.1:0-1999 GCA_964623935.1 uncultured Halobacteriales archaeon | reverse complement strand
GCGGGAACCGGCGACGGGCCGACACCGCTGCGGGTCGAAGAAAATTTTAATGCCTCTCGTGACGTAGTGTCCTCAAGGACGGGTTCCAGTTTACGAGACGGGCCGGGGTGGGTGGCCTGACGCTGGTGCTCGTGCGTGGGTGGTGAGGTATGCAACGAAGCGAGACCAGGGGTCTGACACCGGCGGTCGGTATCGCCCTGATGGTGGTGATCACCGTGATACTGTCAGCGACTGCCGGGGTATTTTTCGCCGAGATGGGGAACGCGAACGGCGGGATGCCGACCGCAGCAATGGACCACACGTACCACGCCGACGACTCCAGCCACGCCCTCGTCGTCCGTCACAGCGGCGGTGACAGGTTCGACCGTCGTCGCCTGCTGGTCTTCGTCAGAGGCGGGGCGTGCGCGAGCAGTGCCGACGACCCGAACGGCAGGTACCGGGCGACACGACTTCGATTACCCCAGGAGGACACCCGTCTCACGGCCGGGTCGTCTCTCACGCTCGACTGGCGGACGCTCCACTGCACCGACGGCGGCGGCGGCGCGGGCCAGCTGCGTCTGGACAGCGCCGAGGTGACGGTGGCCTGGGTCGCCGAGAGCGGCGACGAGAGCACCACGCTCTATCGCTGGCAGGGACCGTCACGCTGACCGACCCAGCTCGCGAACCGACTCGGCGAGGACGGCAACGCCCACCGGGAGCGAATCCTCGTCGACGTCGAACGTCGCGGTGTGGTGTCCCCCCGGGTGGTCGGTGCCGACCCCGACGTAGGCCGCCCGGCCACCCCGCTCCTGGACGCGGCGCATCAGGTAGGTCGCGTCCTCGCTCCCCCCGAGTTCGGCGCGCCGGAGCACGCTGTCGACGCCTGCGGTCCCGCCCGCGACCCGCTCGACGATGTCGACGAGCGCGTCGTCGCTGTCGGCACCCGGCGCCTCCCCCAGGCGGGTCACCTCGAGGTCGCAGGCGTGCATCTCGGCGGCCCGTCGCAGGACGCGGCGGGCACAGCCGTCCGTGTACTCCATGAGGTCGGTCGTCTCGCCGCGGACCTCCCCCTCGACGGTCGCCGATTCGGGGACGATGTTCGTGGCGGTCCCGCCCTCGACGCGGCCGGCGTTGACTCGGGTGGCGCCGTCCTCGTGGCGCGGGATGGCGTACAGGTTTTGCACCGCGGTCGCGAGCGCCTGTACGGCGTTTCGCCCGCGGTTGGGCTGGCCGCCGGCGTGGGCCGGCTCGCCGGTAAACTCCGCTCGGAACTGCGAGACCGCCAGGAAGCCCTCGACGCCGGCGACGACCTCACCCGTGGGATGGTCGAGACCGACGTGGACCGCAAGCAGGTCGTCCACGTCGTCCAGGTGACCGCTCTCGGCGACCGGCTTGCCGCCCCCGATGGCCTCCTCGGCGGGCTGGAAGAAGAGTTTGAACGTGCCCGCGAAGTCGCTGTCGGCCACGGCCTCCAGCACGCCGAGGCCGATGGTGGCGTGGGCGTCGTGGCCACAGGCGTGCATCGCGCCGGTCTCGGACCGGAACCCCTCGCGAACTGGCAGGTGGTCCTCGTCGTTCGACTCCTCGCGGGACAGGCCGTCGATGTCGACGCGGAGGCCGACGGTGGGACCGTCGCCCCGCTCCAGGACGGCGACGGCGCCCGTGTGACCCCCCTCCATCCGCCCCAGGAGGTCCCCGCGGACGCCGTTCTCGCGAGCACGGTCGCGCCACCGCGCCAGTTCCTCCTCGTCGGGCACACCCATACGGGCGTCGCGGGCTATCGCGTCCGGGCCGACGTGTATCTCGTCGACGTCCGTCGACTCCAGTTCCTCGACGATGCGGGCAGTCGTCCAGAACTCCCGCCAGGCGGGTTCCGGGTGGCGGTGGAACTCGCGACGCAACTCGACCAGCCGTTCGCGACTCGGGAGCTTCATACCCACCAGTTGGGCGGCCGCCCCTTAGGCCGTTGGGGCCACCACCCGCGGGGCGAGACTGAGACGGCCGTTTGACTGTCCGGCGT
>CAZUWC010000422.1:0-1999 GCA_964623935.1 uncultured Halobacteriales archaeon | reverse complement strand
CGGCCGGCCCCTTTCAGTCCCGCCCCTCGGCAGGCCTGCCCTTCCCCGGGTCGCTTGGCCTCGCTGTCGCTCGCGGGTCGCTGTCGCTCCCCGCTCGCGCAGTCCGAGGGCTCGCTTCGCTCGCCCTCGTGCCGCTCGGCACGCGCTCCCGGCCGTGCAGTGGCGCGCGCCGGGCGTCCTCGGGAACGGCCCGGGCGAACGGCTCGCAAGTCGCAGCCCGCGCAGCGAGCCATGCGAGCGAGCAGGACCGACTTATCCATACAGAATCACCCAGATCCCCCCCATCGTGAGCACCATCCCGGCGAACGTGTTCACGAGCGGGAACCACCAGTAGGCGCGGTCGATGTCGACGTCCAGCCAGCGAATCAGGCCGACGAAGGCCGGGTAGCCTGCGAAGACCGCACCCAGGAAGGGATGGAGCAGTCCCATCACGATTGCGGCCAGCACCCAGCAGCCCGCACAGTAGAGGAGCGCCCCCCGCTGGCCAAGCGCCGTCGCCGTCGTCCGGATGCCGGCCGCGCGGTCGGGTTCGATGTCCGGAATCGCCGAGAAGGTGTGCATCGCCATCGTCCAGAGCCACCCGCCGGCGATGGCGAGGAGGGGCGGGAACTGCCCGGCGAGTGCCGCGAATGCCACCACGCCAGGCAGGACGTACAGCCCGTTCGAGACCGAGTCGAGAAACGGCGTCGTCTTCAGCCGCAACGGCGGCGCGCTGTACTGCGTGCCCAGCGCGTAGAAAGCTATCAGTGCGTAGATACCCTCGATCGGGAGGAACGGGACCAGAAAGATGCCCGTGCCCGTCGCGAGGAACACGAACATCACGATGAGGGCGTCGCCCTGGTAGCGGACCTCGCGGCCCTCATCGTCCTTCTTGGGGTTGTGGGCGTCCACGTCGGCGTCGTAGATGTCGTTGACACCGTAGAGGAAGATGTTGGCCGGCACCAGGAAGTACAGGAAGGCCAGCACTGCGGGCAGCGAGAAGAACTGCGCGGGCGTCTCGGAGGCGTAGACGACGCCGACGATGACCGGCCCCGCGAGGTAGAACCAGAACCGCGGCCGGGACATCCAGAACAGGTAGCCCACGAGCGACTGCTCGGAGGGGGTGAGCCCGACGAGCCTGTCTGTAGCCTTCGCCATGGGTCCGTTATCGCGTCTGCTCCTCGATGAGCGCGTTGGCGGCGTGTTCGCCACTGATGAGACACATCGGGACGCCGATGCCGGGCGTAGTGAACGCACCCGTGAAGTAGAGGCCGTCCACCGCCGAGGAGCGGTTCGAGGGGCGCAACAGCGACGTCTGCCGGAGGGTGTGGGCCAGTCCCAGTGCCGTCCCCTCGGTGGCGTTGTACCGCTCGCCGAAATCCGAGACGCTGAACTGCTCCTCGACGACGATGCGGTCACGGATGTCGACGCCCGTGTGCTCGGCGATGTCGGCGAGGATCTTGTCCCTGTAGGAGTCCCGGACAGTCTCCCCGTCGTGCAATCCCGGCGCGATGGGAACCAGCACGAAGAGGTTGCTGTGGCCCTCGGGTGCCACGGAGTCGTCCGTCTGTGAGGGGACACAGACGTAGTAGGCGGGGTCGTCCGGCCACGCGGGGTCCTCGAAGATCTGCTCGAAGTGCTCGTCCCAGTCGGTCGGGAGCACGAGCGTATGGTGGGCCAGCGGGTCGACGTCCCCCTCGACGCCCATGTAGATGAGGAACGCGGAGGGCGCGTACGTTCGGTCGTCCCAGTAGTCGTCGCCGTACTGGCGCTCGTGTTCCGGGAGGAGGTCCCGCTCGACGTGGGCGTAGTCGGCGTTACAGACCACGTAATCGGGGTCGTAGGTCTCCACAGCAGTCTCGACCGTGAACCCGTCGCGTCGGCGGGTGATTTCGGTGACCTCCCGGCCGGTCTCGTAGGTGACGCCCAGCTCGGCGCCCATGTCGGAGACGCCGTCGACCACGCCGCCCATCCCGCCCTCGGGGTAGTAGACGCCGAGGTTGAAGTCGACGTGGCTCAT
>CAZUWC010000421.1:0-2003 GCA_964623935.1 uncultured Halobacteriales archaeon | reverse complement strand
AGAGCGATGAACACGAACGACAGCACCAGCAGCGTGATGTCGCCCTTGAAGTCGATGATGTCCTCCTTGTACGGGACGTCCATGTTTCCGAGGACGACCCCAGCCGTCGCGGCGGCGGCGACGCCAGCCTCGCTGGCCAGCGCGTTCGCGCCTGCGTAGGCTGCAAGCGCCCCGGCGAGCACCAGAAGGCGCGCGTTGCGCGGGGCCGCTCCCGGCGAGAGGTCGACGTACCGGAGCATGTAGTAGAGCACCGCTGCGACGAGGATGCCGACGAGCAACCCCTCGCCCAGCCGGATGGCGAACCCCTGGATCAGCCCGTCAGCCGCGACAGTCGGATTGACGGCTTCGAAGAACACGACCGCGGTGATCGCGGCGGTCACGTCGTTGACGATCCCCTCGGTCTCCAGCACTGTGGCCACGCGGTCCCGGACCGGCACCACCTCCAGGATCGGCGTGATGACCGTCGGGCCGGTGGCGACCAGGAGAGCGCCGACCACGAACGACAGCTCCCAGGGCAACCCCTCCAGGTACCGGACGGCCACGGCGGTGCCGACCAGGGCGATGGCGGCGCCGACGGTCACGAGTCGTACCGCAGCACGCGGCGCCTCGCGGATCCGGTCGAGCTCCAGGTGGAAGGCGCCCTCGAAGACGATGATCGCCACGGCCAGACCGACGATCCCGGGCAGGGCGTCGCCGAACGTCTCGCTCGTCACGAGGCCGAGGCCGGGGCGCCCGATGATGACCCCGACGAACAGGAAGAAGATGATACTCGGCACCTGCAGCCGAGCCGCGAGTACCTGCGCGAGTACCCCGAGCCCGATGATGCCAGCCACCAGCGGGATCAGAAGCTCTTCGGCCACAATCACTCCTCCGTACGAGCGAGAGGACACAACCCGGGCGTATAAACCCACCTGACACGGACCGGGACCGGCGTGAATCCGGAGACACTGGTCGGTCACGGCGGTCGGTCGGCGGTGTCTCGGCCACAATCGAGGAAACAAAACAAACCTCTTTGTGGCTCGGTGTCGAGAGTCCGAACGACGGCCGACGGTCACGGGTCCGCGTCCAGCGCGCCCAGCACCCCACGGACGTTCATCGCCACCTCGGCCTCGGCCTTCTCGGCGCCCCACGCCGCCCGCTCGGCGTCCGCACGCTCGACGAAGTACTCGACGACGGCCTCGTCGTCCGCGAGTGCTGCCCGCTTTTCGGTCACGGCGTCGACCCACTCCGCCAGCACGTCGGCGTACCGCTGTAGCCTGTCGCCGGTCTCGACGGCACCGAAGTGCGTGTAACACAGGACGTCGGGTTCGATCTCCTCGAGCAGGCCGACGTCGTCCTGGCACCGGTCGGGGTCGAAGTTCGGCGGTGGACTCGTCGGGAACAGCTCGTCGCGGTCGGGCGCGTAGATACCCGCGGCGTCGGCGGTGAAGGCGGCGTCGTTGGCGGGGTCGTAGAAGACGACCTGGTGGGGGGCGTGACCCGGAGCGCGGTGGACTGCCAGGGCGTGGTCGCCCAGCTCGACGGTGTCACCGTTCGTGACCTCGACGAGCCGGTCCCCGGGGACCGGCTCCGGTTCCGTGTAGAATCTGAACTGGCTGCCGACTGCCCGCTCCGTCCCTTTCCACAGGCGGGTCGGGTCGACGAGGTGGGGCGCACCCGTCTCGTGGACGTACACGTCGGCGTTCGGGCACTCCTCGACGAGGAAGCCGGCGCCGCCGGCGTGGTCGAGGTGGATGTGCGTGACCGCGACCACCTCGATGTCGGCGGGTTCGAGCCCGGCCGCCCGGACGGCGTCCAGAACGCGTTCGTAGTTGGTGCCGATGCCCGTCTCCACGATCGCGGGTCGGTCGGCGTCCAGCACGTAGGCGGCGCCGTACCCCGCCACGTCGTACATCCCGGTGTCCACGTAGTACAGGTCGGTACACTCGCCCGCGGTCGCCTCGGACACGTCGCCGATTGCCATGCGTGTCGAGTGGACGCGCCCGGGCAAAGGCACCACGGTC
>CAZUWC010000420.1:0-2004 GCA_964623935.1 uncultured Halobacteriales archaeon | reverse complement strand
CCGCGCTTGATGCGCGTCTCCGGGCCGAAGTACTCTGTGTAGTCGGCCGCCCGCTCGACCGCCTCGGCGGCCCACTCCAGGTGCATGTCCTCGTCGAACCGGTCCGGGTCGGCCTCGGGGTCCTCATCCCCGAAGTGCCCGCCGACCAGCGCCACACCCTCCCGTTCGGGCCGGAAGTACGACCCCGTCTCCAGGTCGATGGTCAGCGGGACCGACTCGGGCACGGGCTCGGAGGGGTCGACCACGGCCACCTGCCGGCGCCGGGGCGAGACGGGCAAGGTGAGGCCGGCCTTCTCCGCCAGCCGGGGCGACCACGCGCCCGCCGCGTTGACCACGGAGTCGGCCTCGTGGCGGACCGCCCCGCCGTCGCCCTCGATCTCGACCCCGACCACACGCTCGCCATCCTGGAGGACGTCCGTCACGGAGGTGTTCGTCCGGACGTCGACCCCGACGTCGCGGGCCCCCTTCGCGTAGCCCTGGACAGCGAGATTCGGGTCCGCGATGCCGTCGTCGCCGTTGAACGTCGCCGCGACGAAGGGGTCGGTATCCAGGCCGGGACAGTGCTCGGTCGCCTCCGCGGGCGAGAGGAACTCGCTGTCGGCGCCCAGACCTCGTTGCATCCGGACGTTCTCGCGGAACTGCTCGGCGGTGTCCTCGCCCCGGGCGAGAAAGAGGTAGCCGTTCTTGCGGTACTCGATGTCGACGCCGAACTCGTCCTCGAAGTCGTTCCAGACTGCCTTGCTCGCCAGCGAGAGTTCCACGTTCACGGGCGTGGTGAACTGCGAGCGGATGCCACCCGCGGCGCGTGCCGTGCTGCCCGAGCCCAGCGACCCCTTCTCGTAGAGGGTCACGTCGGCGCCGCGCTCGGCCAGGTAGTACGCCGAGGAAAGCCCGACGATGCCGCCGCCGACGACGACCGTTTCCATACCCGGCTGTCGTCGCGGCGGCGACATAAGCCTACCTGCTCCCACGAATAACGGCCACGAAAACGGCGAGGAACAAAACCTAAGACGACACGCCAGGAGTGTCGAGGTATGGTACTGGTCCTCTCGGAAGACGACGTCCGCGGCGTGCTCGACCTCGCCGGACTCGTCGACGTGGTCGAGGAGGCGCTCGTCAAACAGGCCGCCGGCGAGGCCGTCCGGCCCGAACGGCCCCACTTCCCCGTCGGGGAGGGACTCGACAGCGACGAGTCGCTGGGCACGGGACTGACGATGCCGGCCTACATCCACGGCGACGACCAGTACGCGAACAAACTCGTCGGGCTCTTCGAGGGCAACGCCGAACGGGGTCTCCCGACCATCCACGCCCAGGTCGCCCTGACCGACGCCCGGACGGGCGTGCCCGAGGCCTACATGGGTGGCACCACGATCACGAACGCCCGCACCGGCTGTATCGGCGCGGCGGCAGTCCGCGCGCTCGCGCCCGACGCGGCCACGCTGGGGGTCGTCGGCGCCGGCGCGCAGGCCCGCTGGCAGACCCGCGCCATCGACACCGTCGCCCCGCTGTCCGCGGTCCGGGTCTACTCGCCCAGCGACTCCCGCCGGGAGTGTGCGGCGGACCTCCGGGAGGACGACATCCCGGCAGAGGCGGTCGACTCGCCGGCCGCCACAGTTGAAGGCGCCGACGCCGTCGTGACGGCGACGACCGCCAGCGAGCCTGTCTTCCCACCCGAGGCGCTCGGGCCGGGAACGCTCGTGGTCGCCATCGGCGCGTTCAACGCCGAGACGCAGGAACTCGCCCCCACCGTCGTCGAGGGCGCCGGCGAGGTGTTCGCGGACGTCCCCGGGGAGGTCATCGAGACCGGCGACTTCCTGGGGACGGACCTGGGAGTCGCGGACCTCGTGCCGATGGGGCGGATGCTCGCGGATGGCTACGAGCGGGACTCCCCCGAGGAGGTGCTGGTCGTCGCCAGCGTCGGGTCGGCGGTGCTGGATGCCGCGGCCGGCGGGTGGCTCTACGAGCGGGCACGCGAGGCGGGTGTCGGGACCGAGGTGTCGCTGT
>CAZUWC010000419.1:0-2012 GCA_964623935.1 uncultured Halobacteriales archaeon | reverse complement strand
TCCTGACTATCGATCCGCGTAGCGCTCCTCCATGGCCCCGATGTCCTCGGTGCCGATGACGTCCTCGAACTCCGCGAAGGAGACTGTGTCGGCCTCGCCGACGGTGCCGTCGGCCAGCCCCGCGAGCGCGTCCTGAACGCCCCGTGTCGCTGCGAACAGCGCGAGGACGGGATAGACCACGAAGTCGAATCCGATCTCTTCGAGGTCTGCCGGGGGGAGGTACGGCGTCTTGCCCCCCTCGACCATGTTGGCGAAGGTCGCGGCCTCGAACGCCTCGGCGATCCGTTCCATCTCGGCGCGGCTCTCGGGGGCCTCGACGAACACCACGTCGGCACCGGCCTCGTGGTAGGCACGTCCGCGCTCGATAGCCGCATCGAGTCCGGCGGTGTACCGGGCGTCCGTCCGGGCGACGATGACGAGGTCCTCCTCGCGCTCCTCGCGGACGTCGGCGGCCGCCCGGAGGCGCGTCACGTGGTTTTCCCGCGGGACCACACGCTTGTCGTCCATGTGGCCACACCGCTTTGGCCACTGCTGGTCTTCGAGGATGACGCCCGCGGCGCCGGCGTCGATGGTTTTCTCGACGGAGTGCCGGACGTGCAACGCGTTCCCGTAGCCCGTATCGAGATCGGCGACCAGCGGGATGTCGACGCGACTGGTGATCTCGCGGACGTGGTCCAGGTTGGCCGTGCGGTCGAGAAACCCCATATCCGGCAGGCCGAGTATCGAGGCCGACAGACCGAACCCCGACGTGAACACGGCCGGAAAGCCGGATTGTTCGACGAGCATCGCCGAGAGTGCGTCGTACGCGCCGGGCATGACGGTGATCTCCGGGGCCTCCACCGCGCTGCGGAGGCGCGCTCCGGGTGACTGGCTGGTCATGGACACGCCACGCGGACGACCGTTCTAAAAGCTTCGAGAGGTTCACCCTGTCGCCGGGAGCGTCGGCGACTACCCCTCGTCGTGCAGCGCCTCCCCGCGGTGGAGCCGCCGCGCGATGTCGAAGGTCTGCTCGCGCTCGCGCCGGGTGGGGAAGTGCGCCGAGAGGTACCGGGCCGTCGCAACGAGCGCCAGCCGCCGTTCCGACTCGTTGCGCGCGTGGTCGAACCGGCTCACCGCCGCCTCGAAGTTCTGGAGTGTGTGGAAGTCCGCGTCCTCACGCAGGAGTCCCTGCCCGAGCGTCCGCACGAGCGTGTCGGGGTCGCCGCTTGCGGCGAAGTGCTCGGCGACCAGTTCGCCCGCACGGTCGACCGACCCCTTCTCGTCGAAAGCCGCCAGCAGGTCCTCGCGAAGGTCCGCCGGCGAGCAGTCGCTGCTGTCGGGGTCCGGAATCGGCGCGGGCGGTTCGTTGAGGAAGCGGTCGAGGTAGACGGACATCGCCCCGTCGACGCAGGCGCGGTAGATTTCCTCGGCGTCGGTCCGCCGGGCGAGTCCGTGGACTGCGTTGGCGTAGGTGAAGGTGTGGTGGACGGTGTTCCAGTCCCGGAACTCGTTACTGGTGCCGAACTGGGCGACCCGCCGCGTGGCCGCCAGCGCGACGGCGTGGGCCAGGTCCTCGCTCGTGGCTCCCCCGCGGATGGCCGCCCGGAGCGCGTCGACGATGGCCTCGGGGTCCTCCGAGAGGAGCGTCTCGACGAACCCCTCGGGTCGGGTCCACTGGCGGCCCTCTCCCGCAGCCAGGAGGCCGTCGAGTTCGTCGTGGACCGCGAAACAGAGCGCGGCCACGTCGACGGGCTGGCGCCACTCCGGGCGCTCCTCGGCGCGGGCGGCGTCGGTGAACCCCTCGACCGTGCTCGCCAGGACGTCCTCGGCGTGCTCCCAGCCGACGTGGTCCAGCGTCTCGAAGGCCTTGTTGAGGAAATCGAGCGTGTGGCTGGCGTTCATGTAGAGGTGGTCGGTGCCGGCGGCGACCATGACCTCCGTGACGTCCTCGGGGTCTAACAGGGCCGCGGCGGCGCGAATCGTCCGCTCGGCGCCGTCGCTGTCCCGGACCTCGCAGTTCTCGCGGAACCAGG
>CAZUWC010000418.1:0-2019 GCA_964623935.1 uncultured Halobacteriales archaeon | reverse complement strand
CCTCGATCATCCAGAACCTCTGGTACAACACCGAGAACGGCGTGTTCGGCATCCCCGTCACCGTCTCGGTCCAGTTCATCTACATCTTCATCCTCTTCGGCTCGTTCCTGGAGATGAGCGGCGCCGGCCAGTGGTTCATCGACCTCGCGTACTCGGCGACGGGCAAGCGCAAGGGCGGCCCCGCGAAGGCATCGATCCTCGCCAGCGGCTTCATGGGCACCATCTCGGGCTCCTCGATCGCCAACACCGTCACGACGGGTGCGTTCACCATCCCGCTGATGAAGCGCTCGGGCTACGACCCCGAGTTCTCCGGGGCCGTCGAGGCCTCTGCCTCCTCGGGCGGGCAGATCCTCCCGCCCGTGATGGGCGCTGCAGCGTTCCTGATGGTCCAGTACACCGCGACCCCGTTCGCGGACATCATCGTCCTCGCGACCATCCCCGCAATCGTCTTCTTCTTCGGCGTCTGGGTGATGGTCCACCTCAAGGCCACCGAGGAGGGTATCGGCGGCGTCCCCGACGCCGAGATCGTCGACCTCCGCGAACACATGAAACACGGGTGGTTCTACCTCGTGCCGATCGTCCTGTTGCTGTACTATCTCATCATCGCTCGGCTGTCCGTCGCGCGCTCGGCGTGGTTCACGCTGGTCGCACTCGGCGCGCTGATCACCGTCATCGCGGCCTACAGCGACCGGACGCGGGGGCCGCTGCTCGCCGCCCTCGTCGCGATCATCGGCGGGGAACTCCTCACCTACACCGTTGCCGGGGTGGGCGTCTTCGGCCTCGTGACGGGGGCGGGCGGGGCGGGCCTGCCACTCGGCGAGGCAGTCGGCGTCGTCGTCGGGAAGACCGGACGGTACCTGATCCTCGCCGGCGTCGTCGCGCTGCTGTACGCCCCGAGCGTCGACTCCCCGTACCTCGAACTCGACCCCGCCGTTCAGGAGACCGTCGACGCGGCCGCCGACCGGACGGGCCGGGACGGTCTCCGCGAGAACCAGCTGTTCCGCCTCGGTGCCTTCCTGGGCAAGTCGATGGACGAGGGCGCCCGAACGGCCGTGCCGGTCGTCATCGCGGTGGCCGCGGCGGGGATCATCCCCGGCGTCATCAGCGTCTCCGGGCTGGGTCCGAACCTCACTGCCCTGTTGCTCGCGCTCTCCGGGGGGTCCATCGTCGTCATGCTGCTCGTGACCGCCGTCGCCTCCATCATCCTCGGGATGGGGATGCCCACGACCGTCACGTACATCATTCTCATCTCGATGCTCGCCACCCCGCTCGTCGAGTTCGGCATCCCCCTGCTGGCCGCCCACCTGTTCATCCTCTACTTCGGGGTCATCGCCGACATCACGCCGCCCGTGGCCGTGGCCGCCTACGCCGCCTCGGGGGTCGCCAAGTCCGACGCCTACGAGACGGGCATCAAGGCGTTCTCGCTGTCGCTGAACAAGGCGATCGTCCCCTTCGCGTTCGTCCTCTCGCCGGGGATCGTCCTCCTCCGCGAGAAGCCCAACGCCGCCGACCTCCCGCTGCGCGAGCGGTTCCGCGTCGTCAACTTCGCCGACCTCGCCGACCTCTCCTACTCCGTGCCCGAGATCCTGGTCCCGGTCGTCGGGATGTTCCTGGGCGTTGTCGCCCTCGGCGCGACGGTCATCGGGACTCTCTACACGCGTGTGGGACGCGGCGAACGGGCGGCGTTCGCGCTCAGTTCGCTGCTGCTGATGGCACCACTCCTCCTCTCGACGGCCGTCTTCGACGTCCTCGCGCTCGCCGGCGTCTCCGTCGCCGTCGACGACCTGTTCCTCGATCTGTCACTGCGGGCGATCGGGCTCGTCCTCTTCCTCGGACTGGCGGTCAAGAACAGGCGCGAGGCCGCCGCCGACGTCGAGATCGGCGACCCCGACGAGAGTGCCGAACCGGCGTGACTGGAGTCGTTTTCCAGTCCTCCTGCCAGTCGTAAATGTCCTCGATCCGTCCGACCTCCCCACACTCCCAGCAGCGCCACATCAGCGTCGCCTCGCCGGGGGTGCC
>CAZUWC010000417.1:0-2022 GCA_964623935.1 uncultured Halobacteriales archaeon | reverse complement strand
AACAATCCCACTAATCCGATAGTGTTTCACTGAGTTAGGGAAGAGCCTCGAGTTTTTGTAACTACAAACAGTTACTTTCAAAATCTATAACGTATTTTGATAATGGAAAACATTTACTTCACTGGCGGTCCCAGGCTGTGGTATGAGAACGCGTAGCGCTCTCCGGGGTCGCGAGCAGCCGGCCCGACCGGCGTGGTACGGATGACGGACAGCCGGTCGGTCGTGGAGACACGGGAGCGGTCCCGCGAGGCGGGAGAGACCGGCGTCCCGGAGCAGTGTCCGGAGTGTGACGGACGGGTCGTCAGCGACGAGGGCAACGCGGAGTCCCGGTGTCGGGAGTGTGGGCTGGTCGTCTCCGAGGGGCAGGTCGACCGGGGGCCGGAGTGGCGGGCCTTCGACGCGGCCGAGCGCGACGAGAAATCGCGGGTGGGGTCGCCGACGACGCCGCTGATGCACGACAGGGGGCTGTCGACGGCCATCGGCTGGCGCGACGAGGACGCCTACGGGCGCTCGCTGGACGCCTCCCAGCGGTCGAAGATGGCGCGGCTGCGGACCTGGGACGAGCGCTACCGGACGCGGGACGCCGCCGACCGGAACCTCAAGCTGGCGCTCGGGGAGATCGACCGGATGGCCTCGGCGCTCGGGCTGGCCGATCCCGTCCGCGAGACGGCCTCGGTCGTCTACCGGCGGGCCCTCGACGCCGGCCTCCTGCCCGGCCGGTCCATCGAGGGCATCGCGTCGGCGACGCTGTACGCCGCCGCCCGCATCGAGGGTGTCGCCCGCTCTGTCGACGAGGTGGCCGCGGTCAGCCGCGTCGAGGGCCTCGAGATCGAACGCGCCTACCGGTACGTGGTCCGGGAACTCGACCTGACCATCCAGCCCACGAACCCCCTCGAGTACCTCGGGCGGTTCGCCTCGCAACTCGACTGCCGCGACGACACCGAGCGGCAGGCCCGCGAGCTGGTCGAGGCGGCCATCGAGGCGGGCGCCCACAGCGGCAAACACCCCGTCGGCATCGCCGCCAGCGCCCTCTACGCGGCGGGACAACTGAGCGGCGAGGACCTCGTCCAGCGGGAGGTCTCCGAGGTGACCGACGTCAGCACGGTGACCATCCGCAACCGGTACCGCGAACTGCTCGAGGTCGGCGGGGAGCTATCGGACGACGCGTAACGCCACCGCTGCCGGGAGCCACTCGAAAAGTGTTTTGCCGGGCTCCGGTTCGGTCGCGTATGAACGCCGCCGACCTCCGCCGGGGCGTCCGGGACGTGGCACCGCTGGTGCTCGGCGTGGCGCCGTTCGGCCTCGTCGCCGGCATCGCGGCCATCGAGGTGGGCCTGTCGCCGGCACAGGCCGTCGGGATGTCCGTCGTCGTCTTCGCCGGCGCCTCCCAGCTGGCTGCCCTCGAATTGCTCGGCGTCGACGCCCCGCTGGCCGTCGTCGTGGTGACCGCCGTCGTCATCAACCTCCGGATGGTGATGTACTCGGCCTCCATCGCGCCCTACTTCAGGGAGTTCGCCCCGCGCTGGAAGGCCCCGCTCGCGTACGTCCTGACCGACCAGGCCTACGCGCTCTCGATCGCCCGCTTTCGCCGGGGTGACCCCGACCGGCGGGCCTACTACCTGGGCGTGGCCGTGACGCTGTGGGTCGTCTGGCAACTCGCGACCGTCGCCGGCGTCGTCGTCGGGACCGGCGTCCCGGCGGCCTGGGGGCTGGAGTTCGCGGTGCCGCTGGTCTTTCTCGCCCTGCTCGTGCCCGCGATGGAGGACCGCACGACGTCGCTGGCGGCGGTCGTCGGCGGCACCGTCGCGCTGGCCGCCGGCGGGCTGGCACTCAACCTCGGGTTGCTCGTCGGCGCGACCGCCGGCGTCGTCGCCGGGTTCGGTGCCGAACGGCTGGGGGTGGGCGATGGCGACTAGCTACGCCGACCCGGTCCTCTGGGCGGTCATCGTCGTCGTCGGCGTCCTGACCTTCGCCATCCGGCTGTCCTTTATCGCCCTCTTTGGCTACCTCGAGGAGGTGCCC
>CAZUWC010000416.1:0-2027 GCA_964623935.1 uncultured Halobacteriales archaeon | reverse complement strand
CGGCCATGAGCGAGTGGATCGACCTCACACAGACCCTCGCCGAGGACAGCCCGACGCTGCCGCCGCTGCACCCGAAGCCGGAGTTCGAGGACTACGCCACCCACGAGGAGGACGGCTACAATTCGACCATCCTCCACGTCGAAACGCACTGCGGGACGCACATGGACGCCCCCACCCACTTCATGCCCAAAGACGAGCACCGCACCATCGAGGAGATCACAGTCGAGGAGATGGTCGCGGAGGGTGTCGTCTGTGACTTCTCGTACAAAGCGCCCGGGGAGGGTGTCTCCCGGGCGGAGCTGGCCGAACAGGCCGAACGGTACGACCTTTCGGCCGGCGAGTACCTCATCTGGGACTGCGGGATGGCGCCGGCCGACACAGACGAGTACCTGACCAACTTCGTCTACCCCGAGAAGGGTGCCGCCGAGTACATGGCCGAGACGGATATCGCGTGTTTCGCCATCGACGCGCTCTCGGCCGACGAGCCGGGTGCAACCCTCGAAGAGCACGACGTCCACTACACGCTGTTGCCCGCGGACATCCTCATCGTCGAGGGCGTGGCCAACCTCGCCGCGGTCGAACCGGGCCGGTACGACGTCATCTGTACGCCCATCCCCTACCGGAACCGCGACGGGTCGCAGGTACGGCTGCTCGTCCGTCCGCAGGCGGCGTGACGTGCCGGCGATACGCACGTGACGGGTCCGGCGGCCACGCCAGTCGGTGTGGGATTTTAGTAGTCCCCTTGCGAGTGTGGAGGTGTGCCACCGAACATCACCCGCAT
This sequence comes from uncultured Halobacteriales archaeon, assembly GCA_964623935.1. Taxonomy (GTDB): domain Archaea; phylum Halobacteriota; class Halobacteria; order Halobacteriales; family Haloarculaceae; genus SW-9-67-25. The sequence goes on along the minus strand of CAZUWC010000416.1, from coordinate 1,246 downwards.
CGAGAACTTCGAGTTCACCTACGAACTGGCGGACGTGGGGACCGACGGGCACGGATTCAACCTGGTCTACGAGCCGGGGGCGACGACAGAGCGGGCACTCTTCGCCGTGCGGGTCCACACCGATGCCGGGGTCACGGGCGAGTACGTCGGCGGGAACTCCCCGGGTGCCGCACAGGTCAACACCATCGCCGACTACCTCGTCGGGAAGGACGCCCTCGCGCGCGAGCGCCACTGGAGCGAACTCAAGCGCGCCCTCCGGAAGTACGACCGGATGGGCATCGGACCGCTGGACATCGCGCTGTGGGACCTCGCCGGGAAGCACCACGGCGCCTCCATCGCCGAACTGCTGGGGCAGTACCGGGAGCGGGTGCCCGCCTACGCCTCGACGTACCACGGCGACGACAGCGGCGGCCTGGACTCCCCCGAGGCCTTCGCCGACTTCGCACAGGAGTGTCTCGATATGGGCTATCCGGGCTTCAAGATCCACGGCTGGGGCGGGGGCGACGCGGCGCGGGACATCGAACGCGAAATCGAGATGGTCCACGCCGTCGGCGAACGCGTCGGCGACGGGATGGACCTGATGCTCGACCCGGCCTGCGAGTACGAGACATTCGGGGACGCCCTGAAAGTGGGGCGGGCATGTGACGAACACGGCTTCTTCTGGTACGAGGACCCCTACCGGGACGGCGGCATCTCCCAGCACGCCCACTCGCGGTTGCGCGAGCGCCTGGAGACGCCGCTGCTCCAGACCGAACACGTCCGGGGACTCGAACCGCTGACAGACTTCGTCGCCGCGGGCGCGACGGACTTCGTGCGCGCCGACCCCGAGTACGACGGCGGCATCACGGGCGCGATGAAGCGCGCCCGGGTCGCGGAGGGGTTTGGCCTCGACGTGGAGTTCCACGCCCCCGGGCCGGCACAGCGCCACTGCATCGCGGCCACGCGCAACACGAACTACTACGAGATGGCGCTGGTCCACCCCGAGATTCCGACGCCCGAGCCACCGGTCTACGCCGGCGACTACGACGACCAGCTGGAGACAGTCGACGAGGAAGGCTACGTCGAAATCCCCGACGGCCCGGGACTGGGCGTCGAGTACGACTGGAACTTCATCGAGTCCCACCGGAGCGGCACCCACTACACCTACGAGTGACCATGACGTACAGAGCGGGCATCATCGGCGCGGGCGGCATCGCGGGCATGGGCATCCTGGGGATGCACGACGCCGAGGACATCGGCGAGAAGA
>CAZUWC010000415.1:0-2033 GCA_964623935.1 uncultured Halobacteriales archaeon | reverse complement strand
ACCGCGTCCAGCAGATCGTCCAGCAGGTCGAGGATACCATCTACGAGTTCCCCCTGCGCCTGCCCTCCAACCTCGCGCTCGTCCTCCGGGTAGCGACAGTCGTCGAGGGGGTCTGCGTGACGCTGGACCCCGAATTCGACTTCATCGACGTGGCGACGGGCTACCTCCGCTCGCAGGGGTACATCGAGGAGGGCGTCCGCGATTTCGTCGAGGACCGTGTCACCGAGGTCCGGGACGCCGCCGAGTCGGTGGTGCGGGTCCCGCCGAAACTGGAGAACGCGCTGGACCGCATCGAGCGCGAGGACCTCCACGTCCGGGCCGACATCGAGGATTCGGATGGCCTCATCGAGAGACTCGCGGCCCGTCTTATTCTCGGGATCGCGCTCGCCGCCGGGGCAGTCTCGACGGCCATCCTCTATGCCTTCGCGACTGAGGAGGCGACGGCCGTCGCGGGCGGGGCGACAGTCGTGGTCATCGCGCTCCTGTACCGGTCGTTCCGCAAGCGCCGGGGGATCCGCGCCCAGCCACAGTTCACCCGGCAGAACCTCCGCGAGCGCCGCGGTGAGGGAGAGGAGGGTGGCGCGCTCGGGTTCGGTGACGCCGTCGTCGGCGAGGGCGAGATTTCGGCCGTGGACGCTGACACCGACGACGAGGACGCGGGGTAACCAGGTTTCGGCCGGAACGTTCCAAACGGTTTATACTGGCAGGTAGACAACCCCGGGACATGGCCAGACAGCAGACCGAGGTCCGCGACCTCGACGAGGGGAACTACGTGATGATCGACGATACGCCCTGCCGGATCACCGCCTACAGCACCGCCAAACCGGGCAAGCACGGCAGCGCGAAGGCGCGCATCGAGGCGTCGGGGGTCTTCGACGGCAAGAAGCGCTCGCTGTCCCAGCCGGTCGACGCGAAGGTGTGGGTGCCCATCATCGAGCGCAAGCAGGGCCAGGTCATCGACGTCCGCGACGGCGAGGTGCAGGTGATGGACCTCGAGACCTACGACAACTTCGTGATGCGCGCCGACGACGAGACACTGGAGACCGACGACGAGATCGAGTTCCTCGAGTACGAGGACCAGCGAAAGATCGTCTGATGTTTCCGGGCGCGGCGGCCGACCGCGAGAACGCGGCCTACGCCGTGGTCGGCGCCCCCCTCGACGCCTCGACCACCGGCCGCCCGGGCACCCGGTACGGCCCACGCGAGGTCCGCCAGGCCGCCGCGGGCTTCGAGGACTACGACGACCGCACCGGCCTGACCTTCTCCGATCGCTCCGTCCACGACGCGGGCGACATCGAACCGACCGACGACGTCGAGGAGTACCTCACCTATCTGGAAGGGACACTCGGTGACTACCGCGCGGACGGCGTCGTGCCGCTGCTCGTGGGTGGGGAACACACCGTGACGGTCGCGGCCGTCCGCGCGCTCGAGGCCGACGTCGTGGTCTGTCTGGACGCCCACCTCGACCTGCGCGAATCCTACGCGGGCAACCCGCTGAGTCACGCGACGGCGATGCGACACGCCCTGGCGGCCGGTGCCGACGTCGTCGTCCTCGGGGGGCGTGCCGGCAGCGAAAACGAGTGGGAGCGCGCCGACCGCGAGGACGTGACTGTGGTCCCGCCGGCCGACGTGCCCGAGTGGAACCCGAACCTGTCGGGGCGGGTCTACCTGAGCGTCGACATCGACGCCGCCGACCCGGGATTCGCGCCCGGCACCGGGACCCCCGAGCCGTTCGGGCTGGCGCCCGCGACGATGCGCGACGTGGTGCGGGAGGTGGCGCCGGCGGCCGTCGGGTTCGACGTCGTGGAGGTCAACGACCGCGACGACGGACAGGCGGCGACGCTGGCGGCGAAACTCCTGCGGGCGTTCGTCTACGCGCACGCCTCGGAGACGTCACCCAGTACTCGGTGATACGAAAACAGCGCGCGCCACCGTACGGCCGGGAGCGCGTTTCATCGCGCGACCCGGGGAAGGGCAGGCCTGCCGTCGGCGGGGCGGGACCGAAAGGGGCCGGCCGCCTCGATCCCTCCCGG
>CAZUWC010000414.1:0-2046 GCA_964623935.1 uncultured Halobacteriales archaeon | reverse complement strand
GTCACTTCAACGCCGCGGGCACCTCCTTCGGTGGGTGGTGTCGCACGATCTCCCGCGTTCCTGTCGAGGGGAAACAGTTACTGGGTAGCATCCTCTACGTCACGTATGGCGACGTCAGTAAAGATGGACGACGAGACCAAAGAGCAACTCGAACGGCTTCAGGCGGAAATAAAACTCCGCACGGGAAAGCGAGTGACCCAACAGGAGATACTCACGCGGCTGGTAGAGGGCGCAGTCGAGTCGAAGGATCAGCTTGTCAAATCGTTTCGTGACGAGCGGGTTCCGGTATCCGAGACGGACCGCGAACAGTTCCACGAGGGGATGGTTTCCTCGGGTGTGAAGACCCGTGAAGCGGACATCGACGACATCCTGTACGGATGAGTGTGTTCGTCGACACCGGCGTGTTCTACGCACACCACGATCGGGACGCCGACCGGCACGAGGCCGCAGTCGCCGGCTTCGACGAGGTGTTGGACGGCGCGTACGGGCAGCCGTACACGAGCGACTACGTTCTTGACGAGGCGGTTACACTCACGCGGGCCCGGACCGACTCCTTCGAAGCGGCAGACTCGCTTGCCAGGCGCATCTTGGGGACTGACCCGTACCCACCGGTCGTCGAACTGCTGTACACCGGCCCGGACGACGTTGGCGACGCACTCGATGCGTACCGCCGGTACGCGGACCAGAACCTCAGTTTTACCGACGCAATGACGGTCGCAGTCTGTGAGTCACGCGGTATCGATACCGTCCTCAGCTTCGACGCGGACTTCGATGGTGTCGTTGAGCGAACTGTCCCGTCCGGCTGATACTGCTTGCTGTGGTTCGGTACCGGATCGACGGCTCGAAAGCGTGCGGTCGGAACGCACTCAACACTCGCCGTCCGGGGACAAACGATGGTTTCAAAACCGTCGCCACCGGGGACCGTGTATGACAATCCCGTCGTTCGTCATCGGCATCGCCGGTGGGACGGGTGCGGGGAAGACGGCCATCGCCCGGCAGGTCACGGAGGCGGTCGGCGACGCGGTCGCGCGCGTGCCGCTGGACAGCTACTACCGGGACCTGAGCCACCTCGCTATCGGGGAGCGCGAGGACGTCAACTACGACCACCCCTCTGCCTTCGAGTGGGAACTGGTCCGCGAGCACCTCGAGGCGCTGCTGGAGGGCCAGCCGGTCGAGATGCCACAGTACGACTTCGCGATACACAACCGGACCGACGAGACCGTCCGGGTGGAGCCAGCCGAGGTCATCGTCGTCGAGGGCATCTTCGCGCTGTACGACGACGCGGTGGTGGACATGCAGGACCTCCGCCTGTACGTCCAGACCGACGCCGACGTGCGCATCCTGCGGCGCATCCGCCGGGACGTCATCGAACGGGGCCGGGACCTCGATGGGGTCATCGACCAGTACCTCTCGACGGTCAAGCCGATGCACGAGCAGTTCGTCGCGCCGACCCGCAAGCGCGCGGACCTCGTCGTCCCCGAGGGGGCAAACAGCGTCGCGGTCAACCTCCTCAGCGAGAAGATCCAGGCCGAGGTCCGCGGCGACGCGGTCCGCCGGTGGGAACGTGCCGAACTGGAGTCCCGGCTCCGGGAGCGCCAGCCCTCGGACATCGACGAGGATTTCCTCCACGAGCGGGAACTGGAGCCCGACCGATGACTGACCTCCTGTACCTCCCCGATGCCGACGACGTCACCGAGTTCACGGCCACCGTCACCGAGGCGACCCCCGAGTACGTCGTCCTCGATGGCACCTACTTCTACCCCGAGGGCGGCGGCCAGCCCCCCGACCACGGCACCATCGCGTGGGACGGCGGCCGCGCCGAAATCCGTGACGTCCGGAAAGACCACGGCGAGGTGAGACACTACGTCGACGAGATGGCGGGCGACCCACCCGCCGAGGGGACGACAGTCGAGGGACGGATCGACGCACAGCGCCGCGAGACGCTCCGGCGGATGCACACCGCCCAGCACGTCGTCTCGCGGGTCGTCTTAGACGAGTTCGGCGCGACGACGGCCGGCAATCAGATCCACGCGGACCGCTCGCGGA
>CAZUWC010000413.1:0-2060 GCA_964623935.1 uncultured Halobacteriales archaeon | reverse complement strand
CAAAATACCACGATAGCGAAGGTGTACGTCCGCAACGAGAGCGGGAACGTCCTGTCGAAGGAATCTCTGCTGGCGGGGTTGCGCTACCAGCAGTCGGTCAGAGACAACGCGTCCGTGCAAGCCACCCTCCGTGGGGATGGTATCGTCGGCATTTCGAACCTCGTCGCCACCCGAGCCGCGGATGGACAGGACCCCACTCTTGAGGCACAGATCCAAGCACTCGAATCAGCGAGCCCCGAAGAAGTCAGAGCACTCGTTGCTGAGACGCTTGCTGAGGATCCCCGGGCACGCCAGTTCCTCCCGACCGATCACGACCCACAGTCCACCAGCGCACACGACAGGCGGATTCTCGTCACGCTTGATACTGGGACCGCAACGGCAACGCAGGCGAGCGCCACTGCGGCCCTGTATGAAACCGCCGACGCACAGGCAAGCACCGAGTTCTTCACACTCGGTGAGCACGCACGCGGAGCGTACAACGCCCATTTCGTCGGGGAAATGGTCCAGTTGGTCGTTCCGATTGCGCTGCTTCTCATCCTGCTGGTGCTCGTGTTCGCGTACCGTGACCCCGTTGACGTCGTCGTCGGCATGACCGGCGTCGGGCTGTCAGTCCTGTGGATGTTCGGCATCATGGGCTGGATCGGCGTCTCTGCGGGCGTGGTCAGTATCATCCCGGTCGTGCTGATCACGGGCCTGAGCGTGGACTTCAGTTTCCACGTGTTCAACCGCTATCGGGAGGAACGCGGCGACGGAGAGGGCATCCGCGCGCCGATGAACCGCGGCGTGCGATACGTCGCCACAGCACTGATCCTCGTGACAGTCACCGCCGCCATCGGCTTTCTGGCGAACGTGGCGAACCCGCTGGCGATCATCCGGAACCTCGGTGTCAGCATCACCCTCGGCGTGGTGTCGGCACTCGTGTTGTTCACGACCGTGGTGCCGGCACTGAAGATCAGCATTGACGGGCTCCTCGAACGGATCGGGCTCGACCGATCCAAGGGTGCACTCGGGCGGGGGACGTATCTGCAACCGGCCCTCGCCAGCAGCGTGACACTCGCCCGGCGCGTGGCTCCAGTCGTCGTGCTCCTGGCGGTCGCTGGTGCGGCCATCGGCGGCCTCGCCTGGACGGACCTCTCCCAGGAGTCGTTCACCGGCAACGACGGCGAGGTTGCGGAGTGGAAACAGGAACTCCCCGAGCCACTGGGGTGGGACTCCCATCCCTATCAGGCCCGGAGTACGCACGTTCAGGAGACCTACCAGCCAGCCGGTGCTGGGGATTCCGCCCGGTCGCATATCCTCATCACGGGTGCTGTCACAGCCGATGACACCCTCGAAGACATCCACGCCGGGACCGGGAAACTCAGGGACGCGGGAATCGTCCTTGAGACGAAGCGGCGTGCGCCCGTCAGATCGCCGGTGACGGCGATGCGGGCGGTCGCCCAACAGGATCCGACGTTCGCAGCGGCCTTCCAAGAGGCGGATACGGACGGCGACGGTGTCCCCGACTCGAACCTTGCGTCGCTGTACGACGCCTTTTACGCCGCCAACAGCGAGGTGGCCAGTCAGGTGATCGAGCGGACCGATGGTGAGTACCGGTCACTGCTGGTAACCGTCACGCTTGATTCGACTGATCGGGGCGACAGACCCAGCTACGTCGCAACCCTGGAAGACGGTGCGGCCACCATGGAGGGAAACGAGCGAGACGTGACGGTAGCCGGCGAGTTCGCCGTTACTCAGGCGATCCTGGACGCCCTCCAGTCGGGCATCCTGCTGACGATGGTCATTGCCCTGTCGGCGGTCGTGGTGGCGATGGGCGTCGTCTTCAGGCTCATGCACGACAGCTGGACGCTCGGCGTGCTGGTCGCCGTGCCCATCGTATTCGTGGTCGGGTTCGTCATCGGTGGCATGTACCTCCTCGACATCCCGCTGAACCTGTTGACGGCACTCCTGATGAGCCTGGTCATCGGGTTGGGGATCGACTACAACATCCATCTCGGTGATCGGTTTGCCGACGAACTCCAGACGGGCAAGGACACCTACGGGGCCTTACGGGCAGCCGT
>CAZUWC010000412.1:0-2069 GCA_964623935.1 uncultured Halobacteriales archaeon | reverse complement strand
GTGCTCGGTGCCGGCACGATGGGCCACGGCATCGCCGAGGTCGCCGCCCTCGCGGGCTACGACGTGAACCTCCGCGACATCGAGGAGGACATCGTCCAGAACGGCTACGACCAGATCGAGTGGAGCCTCGGCAAACTCGCCGAGAAAGACCACATCACCGGCGAGGAGCGCGACGCCGCCCTCGACCGGATCACCCCGCTGGTGGACATCGAGGCGGCCGCTGGCGAGGCGGACGTCGTCATCGAGGCCATCATCGAGGAGATGGAGATCAAGAAGGACGTCTACGGCGACCTCGAAGCGCACGCACCCGAGGACGCCATCTTCGCCTCCAACACGTCGAGTCTCTCCATCACCGAACTCTCGGAGGCGACCGACCGAGCGGGGCAGTTCTGCGGGATGCACTTCTTCAATCCGCCGGTTCGGATGGACCTCGTCGAGGTCATCAGCGGCGCCCACACCGAAGATTCGACCCTCGACATCGTCGAGGATCTGGCCGCGGACATGGGCAAGACGCCCGTCCGCGTTCGCAAGGACGAACCCGGATTCATCGTCAACCGCGTGCTCGTGCCGCTGATGAACGAGGCCTGCTGGCTCGTCGAATCGGAGACGGCGACCATCGCGGAGGTCGACGCCACCACGAAGTTCGACATCGGCCTGCCGATGGGCGCGTTCGAACTCGGCGACCAGGTCGGCAACGACGTCACCCTGCACGTCCTCGAGTACATGCACGAGGTCCTGGGCGGGGCCTACGAGCCCTGTCCCCTGCTGGAACGCACGGTCGAGAACGAGCAGTTGGGCAAGAAGACCGGCGAGGGGTTCTACGACTACGAGAACGGCGGGGTGGACATCCCGCCCGACGCCGGCCGCGAGGACGTCGAAGCACGCCTGCTGGCGGTCATGGCAAACGAGGTTGGCAAGCTGCTGGACGCCGAAGTCGCACCCGTCGAGGATATCGACGAGGCGGTCATGCTCGGCGGCGGGTTCCCCGACGGGCCCGCCAAGCTCGCCGACGACGCGGGCCTCGACTCGCTGGTCGAGACACTCGAGACGGCCCACGAGGAGACCGGCGCCCCGCGCTACGAAGTTTCCGAGGGCCTGGCGGCGGCCGCCGAGGAGGGCGCCTTCTACGGCGGCGCGGAGGAGGCCGAAGCGACCACCTACGAGACGCTCCAGGTCGAGACCGTCGAGGACCGCGAGTACGTCGGGCGGATCGTCCTCGACAGGCCCCACCAGATGAACACGGTCAGCGTCGAGATGCTGGAGGAACTCCCAGAGGCCGTCGCGCAACTGGAGGACGACGACGAGGTGCGGGCCATCCTGATCGAGGGTGCGGGCGACCGCGCGTTCTGTGCCGGCGCGGACGTCCAGTCCTTCGCGGGCAGTGCCACCCACCTGGAGGGTCGGGACCTCTCGCGGACGGGCCAGGAGGCCTTCGGCGCCCTGGAGGAGACGCCCCTCCCCGTCGTCGCCGGCATCGACGGCTACACGCTGGGCGGCGGGATGGAACTGGCCGCCTGTGCGGACATCCGCGTCGCCACCGCCCGCTCGGAACTCGGTCAGCCCGAGGTCAACCTCGGCATCATCCCGGGGTGGGGTGGCACCCAGCGGCTCAAACACCACGTCGGCGAGAGCCGCGCCCGCGAGATCATCCTCACCGGCGAGCGCTACGACGCCGGGACGATGGCCGACTACGGGTTCGTCAACGAGGTCGTCGAGGCCGGCGAGTTCGAGGAGCGCGTCCTCGAACTGACAGAGAGTCTCGCGGGCGGTCCGCCGGTCGCCTACGACGCCATCAAGCGCGCGATGCTGGCTGGCCGCGACGACACCGACGCCGGCCTCGAAATCGAGGCCCAGGCGTTCGGTCACCTGCTCGGCACCGACGACATGATGGAGGGCATCTCGGCCTTTTTCGGCGACGGGGAACCCGAATTCGAAGGGAAGTAGCGGGTGAGGGACCCTCGCGATCGACCGGGGAAAGGCAGGCTTTATTAGCGGGAGGTACCCACCCTCGACTGTTGCTCGGTTGGTGTAGTCCGGCCAATCATATCGGCCTTTCGAGCCGATGACCG
>CAZUWC010000411.1:0-2071 GCA_964623935.1 uncultured Halobacteriales archaeon | reverse complement strand
CGGTCGGTGGTGTTGGCCTGGTGTTTGGGCCACGTATTCGGACCGGAGGTCAGATACCCGCCCTGGACCATCGCGCCGAGCCGCCAGAGTTCCCGGACGGCGTCGCCCCACACCTCCGACTCCCGCTTTCCGGGGGCGGCGCTCTCGGTGATGGCCTGGAATCCACCCTCGCAGATGGCCGCGACCATGCGCAGACACTCGATCTCGTCGCGGGTCTTCGTCTTGCGGGCGTCGAGCATCAACTCGCCGGCCGTCTCGGTGTCGACGTCGACCCCCCGGTCCTCGAACTTCCCGACGAGCGCCGCGTTGGCGACGTCGATCCCCATCGGCTCGCTGGCGACGCCGTACTCCTCCATTGCCTCGTGGACCGTCCCGGCCATCCTGTCTTTGAGCCAGTCCCGCGCGGAGGCGCTGCCCGACGCGCGGGGGACGTTGCCCAGGCCCGGGCAGGCATAGCGGATGTCGTCGAGCCAGGGGCAGTTGAACCGCTGATTGCTGGCGTGGTCGGCCGTGTCCCAGTGGACGACGTCGCCGTCTTCCGTGAGGAGGGTGTAGTGGTCCGCGCCGGAGCCGCCCGTCATCGCGAGTCCGGTGACGTAGCGGACGTTGGGATCGTCGATGAGCAGCATCGACCCCAGGTTCGAGTCCTGCAGGCGGTCGAGGGCCCGTTCCGTGCGCTCGCGGCGCAGCCGTCCCATGTCGATCCGCTCCTCCCAGTCGACGGCCATCGTCCCGCGGGTCCCCTCCATGAAGGTGCGCTCGTACATGCCGGTTCGACGTTGTGTGACTGGTGTAATCAAACTCCCGCTCGCGCCCTCGGACTCGCGCCCTCAGACCCGCTCGAAGACCGCCGCGATCCCCTGGCCGAACCCGATACACATCGTCGCCAGCCCGAGGTCGCTCTCCCGTCGTCCCATCTCGTGGAGCAGCGTCGTCGAAATGCGTGCCCCCGAACAGCCCAGCGGGTGCCCCAGCGCGATGGCGCCGCCGTTGACGTTCAGCCGCTCGTCGGGAATCCCGAGTTCACGCACGCAGTACAGCGCCTGCGCGGCGAAGGCCTCGTTGAGTTCCACCAGGTCGAGGTCCTCGACGGTCAACCCCGCCTCGGCCAGTGCGGCCCGCGTCGCGGGGACCGGTCCCGTCCCCATCACGAGCGGGTCGACGCCCACGACGGCACGCGAGCGGACGCGGGCCAGCGGGTCCAGGCCGTGCTCGGCGGCGTAGCGCTCCGAGGTCACGAGCAATCCGGCCGCGCCGTCGGTCAGCGGCGAGGCGTTGCCCGGCGTCACCGTCGCTGCCTCGTCGTCCCGGAAGACCGTCGGCAACTCCCCTAACGCTTCCAGCGACGTGTCGGGTCGCGGTCCCTCGTCGGCCTCGACGACGCCCGCGTCGGTCTCGACGGGGACGATTTCGTCGTCGAACCGGCCAGTCTCCGCCGCCTCGACGGCGCGCTCCTGTGAGCGTAGCGCGAAGCGGTCCTGGGCCTCGCGTGAGACGTCGTGCTCGCGGGCGACCGTCTCGGCGGTCTGGCCCATCGAGAGCCGGTCGGCGTCGTAGCGTTCCTCGATTGCGGGGTGGAGCCAGTCCGAGAAGGGCACCAGCGACATGTGCTCGACGCCCGCCACGGGGTAGACGTCGCCGTCGCCCGCCTCGATGGCGCGGGCGGCGTCGGCCAGCGTCGTCAGCGAGGAGCCACACAGCCGTGTGGTCGTCGCGCCCGGCACCGACTCGGGAAAGCCGCCCGCGAGCAGCGACTGCCGGGCGAGGTTCCGGCCCTGTTCGTTCTCCTGGTTGGCACACCCCAGGCGGAAGTCGTCCCACTCCTCTGGCGGGACGCCCGTCCGCTCGACGAGGGCGTCCAGCACTGCCGTCACGAGGTCCTCCGGGTAGGTCTCCGCCAGAGCGCCGTCCTTGCTTCCCTGCGGAGTGCGGACCGCGTCGACCACCACCGCTCGCCGGTCCGGGTCGGTCATGTCGTCCGTGGTTGTCGCCCCGGCGGCATTAATTTCTCGGGGTCAAACCTTTTGCCCGCGGGCGCACTCGGCCCCAACGATGCACGTAGCCGTACTCG